>NZ_JALNTN010000039.1:0-1247 GCF_023161905.1 Pseudoalteromonas sp. 2CM41L | reverse complement strand
TGATCTGACCCCGATAAAGTAGACACGGGGTTTTAATTCATTGATTCATATTGTATGGGGCTAACATTTCCAATCGTCCCATGCATTCGCACTGAGTTGTAGTAATTCTCAATATAAAAACGACTTTGTATTGTCATTTCGCTACGACTCAGTTCATTTAGATTACTCATCCATTCTTTTTTGTACTGAGCAAAAAAACTTTCTGAACAGGCATTATCCCAGCAGTTCCCCTTTCTCGACATGCTAATCGTTACACCTCGCTTGTTCAACCACGATATAGTCTCTTTAGCTCGATACTGGCTCCCTTGATCTGAATGAAACAGTAAACGTTGCCCGTTCGGCTTGCGCACATTCCAAGCCTTCTTTAGTGTTTTAATCACTAAAACCGCATTATTAATTCGACTTGTTGCCCAGCCCACAACTTTGCGTGAGTATAAATCTAAAATGACACATAAGTACTGCCAGCCTTCTTTACAGCGCACCTGAGTTATATCCGATACCCATACACTATTAGGCTCTTCAACATCAAATTGACGAGCAAGTAGATTCTCTGTCGTTATAAAACCCTGCTTTTTATTACCACTGGTGTAGCGACGCTTACCTGACTTAGAGCGATAACCTACGCTTTGTAATAAACGCTGCACTCGGCCTTTACTGCAATCATATCCGTCGGCTATGGCGGCTTGCCACAATTTTCTGTAACCAGGTATGCAGTGCTCTTCATTACTTCTTTTTATTAAAAACTGAAGTAAAAGATCATTTTTTCTTTCAACTGGATTCGACGACTGTTTCAACCATTTGTAATACCCAGCCTTAGAAACAGATAATAACTTACATAACTTGCTTACTGTTTTCTTCACCGTCGTGGTCTTATTAATATATTGAAACCTTATTCTTTTAGACTGTCGAAGTAGGCCCTCGCCTTTTTTAGTACGTCGTTCTCCAACTGTACGTCCTCAAGCTGCTTTTCAAGGTTACGAACTTGACGTTCAAGGTCTTTATATGACTTTTCTGGACCATGGTTTTTAAGTGGCTTAGGCTCTTTTCTTGAGGTCATTTTACTTCTCCAACTTGACAGCATATCGGGATGAATACCGTATTTATTAGCGGTCATTTTAACGGTACCGTGTGAGTCTAATGACTCCTGCACCACTTTTCTTTTAAATTCCTCTGTATGTTTACGAAACGCTTTTACTTTCATGAGAACTGACTCCTAAATAGGTGTCTACTTTTATGGAGTCAGATCA
>NZ_JALNTN010000038.1:0-1255 GCF_023161905.1 Pseudoalteromonas sp. 2CM41L | reverse complement strand
TTGTCCCGTCCTGAAATAGGTTGACGGTTTTAATGAAAGACTTGGTGCGAAAGCGCCAGGTCTTTTTTATGCACTTGATTTGGTGTTTTCATATCCAAACTTAAGTGCGGTCGCATTTCATTGTATATAAATATCGATTCTTCAACGAGCTGTTTTAACTCTGCCATATTGCGACATTTATACAGTAAAAACTCTTGCTTTAATATCCCGTTAATACGCTCTGCTAATGCGTTTTGATAACAGTCATACCCATCGGTCATCGATGGTCTAATGCCCTCTTTTAATAGCGCATTTTGATATACTTCAGAGCAATATTGTAAACCTCTATCTGAATGATGAATGGCATCACGTTTATATACGCGTTGCTTAATTGTCATTTCTAATGCTCTGACTACATCGGTTGCTTTCATTTCATCACTCAGCTCATAACCCATTATTTTTCGACTGTAAGCATCAGTGACTAACGATAGGTAATGCACGCCTTGCGCTGACTTTACGTATGTAATGTCACTAACGAAGACTTCCTCGGCCGCAGTAGGCATGTATTCCTTTAGTAAATTGGGATGCTTGCGCATCCAATGGTTACTGTTTGTTGTTTTAGTGTAATTTTTCTTTGGTTTTACAAGAAAGTCATGCTCTCTCAAATAATCAAAAAAACAATCACGACCTAGTTTAATGCCACGCTCTTGCAGGTCTGGCTTTATCATCAGATAAAGTTTCTTCCCACCAATACGAGGCATGAATTGCCGCCAGTACATCACTAATTCTTTGACTGGCTCCAATTCTTTATTCCGAGCATCTATTCTGCGCATAGCTTGATAGTAACCTTGTCGCGTTACGCCATATGCACGGCATAACGGAGTAAGCTTTATTTGATGGTTTTCTTTTGCGCGCGTGATAGCTCGGATATGTACTTTTTTCGCAAGCCCGCTCCATATTCTTCATCCATAATATTAATCATTTCATCTTTGATTAAATCCTTTAGGCGTAACTCTTCTATCTCGCGCTCTAAACGTTTAATTTTTTGTGCTGGGGTTTCTTTCGATTTAGGCATGTTGGCTATATAAGTTGGTTTAGACCAATCTAATTTACCATGTTTTCGCAGCCATACCAGAACGGTACTGCGGCCTTGAATGCCGTAATGACTTTGCGCTTGTTTATAGGTGAAGTCGCCTTTTTCTACTTGCTCAACAATAGATAATTTAAAGCCTAATGTATAATCTCGCTGAGTACGCTTAACGTCTTTAGTTTTAGT
>NZ_JALNTN010000037.1:0-1266 GCF_023161905.1 Pseudoalteromonas sp. 2CM41L | reverse complement strand
TGTAGTGGTCAACTAATTTTGGCCACAGTTTTAGAATCTTGGTATCTAACCTCAGATTCATTTGGCGCTAAACCAGCATTATAATGATGTGGCCTAACGTTGTTGTAATATCCGTTGATATAATCACTCACACTATATTTAGCATCTTTAAAGTTTTCGTATCCAACCTTTGGCATCCACTCCGTTTTAAAGCTTCTAAAAAATCGCTCCATTGGCGCATTATCCCAACAATTTCCGCGCCTGCTCATACTTTGTGTAATTTTATAGCGCCATAAACGTTGACGATATTTTAAACTTGTATAATGACTACCTTGGTCTGAATGAAACATCAGTCCTGTCGGTTTTCCTCTACTTTCATACGCGAGTTCAAGTGCTTTTAGCGTTAAATTAGTATCTGGCGACAACGACATGGCCCAACCAACGACTTTACGTGCAAATAAATCAATAACAACGGCTAAATAAGCCCAGCGATTACCTACCCAAATATACGTCACATCACCGCACCACACGGTATCTGGCTCAACAACATCAAACTGCCTATCTAGCAAATTTGGGATTTCAAGATGCTCATTACCACCCCTTTTATATTGATGTTGTGGTACTTGGCAGCTCTCTAGTTTTAGTTTAATCATGAGCTTAGCGGCGCGATAACGGCTTAATTCAAAACCGTTATTCGTTGCAATTGCTGCGATTGTCCGTGCCCCAGCTGAGCCACCGCTCATTGCATGTATTGCTTTAACTTCAGCCTCTAGCCTTACTTGCTCTGGCGTCGGCGTTGTATCCCGTACAGCCCAATATTTATAGCTGCTACGATGCACATTGAACACGTTACACAGCACGCTAATTGGGTAACGCTCTCGTTGATTTAGCTTCTCAATTAACGAGAATTGTTCAGGGAGTCGGACATCAAGAGAGCGGTAGCCTTTTTTAATATATCCTTTTCTAATTCAATGCGTTGGATTTGCTTTTTAAGTTCGCGGATTTCAATTTGTTCGGGCGTCATTGGTGAAGCAGATGGTGTCTGGCCATTCCGCTCTTGCTTTAATTGAGTAACCCACTTACTGACGGTTGATTTACCCACCCCCATCGCTTTGGCTGCTTCTTCTTGAGTATAACTTTGGTCAACTACAAGCTGAGCTGTTTCTAACTTGATTGCCGCAGAATACGTTGCGCGTTTTAATTTCGTCATTTTTTCACCCAAATTTGTATGCTTATTAGCATAACATTTCTTTCTTAATGGGTGGCCAAATTAACTATGCCACTACA
>NZ_JALNTN010000036.1:0-1718 GCF_023161905.1 Pseudoalteromonas sp. 2CM41L | reverse complement strand
GCAACCGCTTGGGACTGCGGAATCACTCGCCTATGTGATGTATACCTCGGGATCCACTGGACGCCCTAAAGGGGTGATGCTTGAGCACAAAGCACTAACTAATCGTTTTGCCTATCTTGATAAGTTAACTAGGTTAAAAGAAGGTGATTGGGTTCCGTGTATTGCTTCGTTCGCATTTGATATTTCAGTTGTAGAGACACTATTCCCACTTTCCTGTGGTGCAGGGATCAGGGTGATTGATGATGAAACCATCAATAACATTGAAGAGTTACATCGCAATTTACAAGATACATCGTTTGTTCATATGGTACCAAGCTTGCTCGCGGTTTGGCTAGATTACATCAGAGAAAGCAATACACACACCAAACTTCCCAATTTAAGGTTATTAGCCACAGGTGGAGAAAAAGTCCCAGAAGAACTCATCAAGTCGATTTCACTTGTATTACCTAAAGTAGATGTTGCCCAGTTTTATGGTCCGACTGAGGCTGCGATATTTGGTGTCTGTCAGGAACAAGGAAGGCTTTTTCCTAACTCCTTGGGTCGCTCAATTGTAAATACAAGAGTTAGGCTTTTAGATTGTTTAGGTGGTTTAAGTGCTCCAGGAACTACTGGGGAGATAGCTTTTTCCGGGGTCAGTTTGGCCCGTGGCTATTTGAATCAACCTAAATTAACTAGAGAAAAATTTATTCTAAGAAGAGATGGCCTTGGAAATACAGAAAAGTTGTATAAAACGGGCGATCTGTCGAGCTTGGATGAAGATCAATTTCTTGTCTTTCGTGGTCGCAATGACGATCAAATTAAACTGCGTGGCATAAGGATAGAATTAGCAGAAATTGAACAGTGTGTCCGAGATATAGAAGAAATCAGAGAAGTGGTAATTATGCTTGACCAATCAGACGGCAATAATCCAGTTTTGATTGCGTTTATCACTGGTGATGAAGCTGTTCTAAGTCAACACACAGATCTGACTGCATATCTGAAAGATAAACTGAGCAAGTTGCTTCCAGATATTATGACTCCCGCACATTTTTATCTTTTGCAGAAGCTGCCTACTAACGTAAACGGCAAATTGGACAAGAAAAAACTTGAGAAAGATCTAGTGCATTTTAAACCTGCTTCAGTTGACACTGTAGTCTCGCAACCAGAGACAGATACCGAAACAAAATTACAACACATGTGTGCTGATTTATTAGGTCAAGGCGCGAGTGAATTGTGTCTCAGTCGGAGCTTTTTTGAATTAGGAGGAAATTCGCTATTAGTGATGAAACTCTTACCTCGTATCCAAGAACAATTTGATTGCAATATCAGCGTGAAAGTGATTTTTGAGCAGGACAGTGTGCGGACGTTGGCGGCACATATTGATAAGGAAAGACAAAGAACTAGTTTGCTGGAACGGCTGGAACAAGAAGGTGTAGAAGAAGAGGGATGGTTATGATTGAGCAACTAGTTGAACAGGCTATTTTAGCGGGGGTTCGCTTATTTGTTGAAGGTGAACAGTTGAAATATCAAGTCGAAAAAGGGCATGTTTTTTCTGATGAATTGAAGTCACTGGTGAAGGCGAACAAAAAGGAACTGATTAACTATTTATCAAATGGTGTAGATGATACTTCTGTTGCTCAATTACCTGAGATCAAAAAAGTTGAGAATCCTCCGTCACAGCTTCCACTATCATTCAGCCAACAAAGGCTGTGGCTGATAGACCAATTAGAAGGTGGTTC
>NZ_JALNTN010000034.1:0-2595 GCF_023161905.1 Pseudoalteromonas sp. 2CM41L | reverse complement strand
TAGCTATTAACTTCTGTCGCTTGTTTCTGTCACAAAACGCGTTTGGCGTTGTATGGTTAAGCCTCACGGGTAATTAGTACAAGTTAGCTTAATGGCTCACACCACTTCCACATCTTGCCTATCAACGTTGTAGTCTTCAACGGCCCTTCAGAGACTTTAAAAGTCTAGTGAGAAATCATCTCGAGGCCTGCTTCGCGCTTAGATGCTTTCAGCGCTTATCAGTTCCGAACGTAGCTACCGGGCAATGCCATTGGCATGACAACCCGAACACCAGCGGTTCGTTCACTCCGGTCCTCTCGTACTAGGAGCAACCCCTCTCAATTCTCAAACGCCCACGGCAGATAGGGACCGAACTGTCTCACGACGTTCTAAACCCAGCTCGCGTACCACTTTAAATGGCGAACAGCCATACCCTTGGGACCGACTTCAGCCCCAGGATGTGATGAGCCGACATCGAGGTGCCAAACACCGCCGTCGATATGAACTCTTGGGCGGTATCAGCCTGTTATCCCCGGAGTACCTTTTATCCGTTGAGCGATGGCCCTTCCATTCAGAACCACCGGATCACTATGACCTACTTTCGTACCTGCTCGACGTGTCTGTCTCGCAGTTAAGCTGGCTTCTACCATTACACTAACCGTACGATGTCCGACCGTACTTAGCCAACCTTCGTGCTCCTCCGTTACTCTTTGGGAGGAGACCGCCCCAGTCAAACTACCCACCAGGCACTGTCCGTAACCCCGATTCAGGGGCCAACGTTAGAACATCAAAACTACAAGGGTGGTATTTCAAGGACGACTCCACAACAACTAGCGTCGCTGCTTCAAAGTCTCCCACCTATCCTACACATGTAGGTTCAATGTTCAGTGCCAAGCTGTAGTAAAGGTTCACGGGGTCTTTCCGTCTAGCCGCGGGTACACAGCATCTTCACTGCGATTTCAATTTCACTGAGTCTCGGGTGGAGACAGCGTGGCCATGGTTACACCATTCGTGCAGGTCGGAACTTACCCGACAAGGAATTTCGCTACCTTAGGACCGTTATAGTTACGGCCGCCGTTTACCGGGGCTTCGATCAAGAGCTTCGTCCGAAAACTAACCCCATCAATTAACCTTCCGGCACCGGGCAGGTGTCACACCGTATACGTCATCTTGCGATTTTGCACAGTGCTGTGTTTTTAATAAACAGTCCCAGCCACCTGGTCACTGCGGCTCCCGTCCGCTTAGAGAGCAAGTCTCATCACAGATAGGAGCGTACCTTCTCCCGAAGTTACGGTACGATTTTGCCTAGTTCCTTCACCCGAGTTCTCTCAAGCGCCTTAGTATTCTCTACCTGACCACCTGTGTCGGTTTGGGGTACGATTCGGTATAATCTGAAGCTTAGAGGCTTTTCCTGGAAGTATGGCATCAGCAACTTCACACCCTTGGGTGCTCGTCTCGTGTCTCAGCCTAACAGCAACCCGGATTTACCTAAGTCGCTAGCCTACTCACTTTCACATGGACAACCATCGCCATGCTTGCTTAGCCTTCTCCGTCCCCCCATCGCAATTATACCAAGTACGGAAATATTAATCCGTTTCCCATCGACTACGCCTTTCGGCCTCGCCTTAGGGGTCGACTTACCCTACCCTGATTAACATGGGATAGGAACCCTTGGTCTTCCGGCGTGCGGGTTTTTCACCCGCATTATCGTTACTCATGTCAGCATTCGCACTTCTGATACGTCCAGCATACCTCCCGGTACACCTTCAACCGCTTACAGAACGCTCCCCTACCACTCATCCTAAGATGAATCCGCAGCTTCGGTGCATAGTTTAGCCCCGTTACATCTTCCGCGCAGACCGACTCGACCAGTGAGCTATTACGCTTTCTTTAAAGGATGGCTGCTTCTAAGCCAACCTCCTGGCTGTCTGGGCCTTTCCACATCGTTTCCCACTTAACTATGACTTTGGGACCTTAGCTGGCGGTCTGGGTTGTTTCCCTCTTCACGACGGACGTTAGCACCCGCCGTGTGTCTCCCGGATATTACTTTACGGTATTCGGAGTTTGCAAAGGGTTGGTAAGTCGGGATGACCCCCTAGCCTTAACAGTGCTCTACCCCCGTAAGTATTCGTCCGAGGCTCTACCTAAATAGATTTCGGGGAGAACCAGCTATCTCCCGGTTTGATTAGCCTTTCACTCCTAGCCACAGGTCATCCCCTAACTTTTCAACGTTAGTGGGTTCGGTCCTCCAGTTGATGTTACTCAACCTTCAACCTGCCCATGGCTAGATCACCGGGTTTCGGGTCTATACCTTGCAACTATTCGCCCAGTTAAGACTCGGTTTCCCTACGGCTACCCTAATCGGTTAACCTCGCTACAAAATATAAGTCGCTGACCCATTATACAAAAGGTACGCAGTCACCTAACAAGTAGGCTCCTACTGCTTGTACGTACACGGTTTCAGGTTCTATTTCACTCCCCTCACAGGGGTTCTTTTCGCCTTTCCCTCACGGTACTGGTTCACTATCGGTCAGTTGGGAGTATTTAGCCTTAGATGATGGTCCACCTATATTCAGTCAAAGTTTCACGTGCTCCGACCTACTCGATTTCACTTAA
>NZ_JALNTN010000033.1:0-4229 GCF_023161905.1 Pseudoalteromonas sp. 2CM41L | reverse complement strand
ATTGGTAGACACAAGGGATTTAAAATCCCTCGACTAACAAGTCGTGCCGGTTCAAGTCCGGCCTCGGGCACCACTTTTACTAAAGTCCTTTTAGTAAATTAAATATTCCCTATTTTAAATAAATACCCATCTGTTATATAACAATCACTTTGTTTATGTTTTTGCCTATTCCTTAAAAATTAATAGCAATTGGCTTAATCAAGTGACTAATTTTAAGGCAGACAATCGTGCTTAAATCAGAGCATACACATTGTTACACGTTAGCGTTAGTTGTTTAAACCTATATTACTTTCCCCATACCTCTTTGCTGCTGCCGTCTAAATCCAATTCAGTTCATTAAAGCAATTTTGCATACATGCGCGACTACCTGATGATATAAACTTGATAGCTAAAGGTGTAACTAATAGCGCTTGGTTATTATGCACTTACATACGCGCGCTACTTATTTAAAACAACGTGTTTTAGAGGTGTATTGCCAAAGCTAAACAGTTTGATAATTAAATACGTTCGTTAATGTATTAGCTGAAGTGTAGGTAAGGGAGGAAATAAAGTGCAAAGCAAAGCGACACAAGGCCGCTTTGCTAAAGTACATAATGCTATAACTTTGTTTGTGCTTTATAAATAGGGTATTCGCTCATTAAACCTTGAATAAGCGCCACGCACATTAAAATAAGCACAATTGAGAAAGGTAACGCAGTGGTTACTACTCCCGATTGCAAGGCCTGCAAGGCTTGAGAGCCACCTACCCACAGTAATACGGCGGCTATTGCCCCTTCAATCGATGCCCAAAATATACGTTGTGGTACCGGCGCATCAATTTTTCCGCCAGCGGTTATGCCATCTATTACAAGTGAGCCAGAATCAGAAGAGGTAATAAAAAATACTAAAACAAGCACAATTGAGATCACACTAATAAGGCCACTAAGCGGAAGCTGCTCATAAACCTGAAATAGCGTTACAGAGATATCGGTTAACCCGTTTTGCCCAAGTGGGCCTACTTTATCAATAATTTGTGAAATCGCTAAATTACCAAATACCCCCATCCACACTAAGCTTAATAGTGTTGGCAGGCCAATGACGACTAATAAAAATTCTCGCACGGTACGGCCTCTAGAAACACGGGCAATAAACATTCCTACAAACGGCGACCACGATATCCACCATGCCCAGTAAAATACTGTCCAGGCATGCATCCAGTCTTCATCTTCACGGCCAAACGGATTACTAAGCGGAACCATATGTTCTACATATGCACCAAAGGTAAACCATATTGCTGTAATTGAGTCACTAAAAGTAAGCGATATTATGGCAACGAGTAAAATAAATGCACATATAAGATTGATGTTACTAAGTACTTTCACACCCCCTTCAATGCCTTTAATAACAGAAACAATAGCAATACAGGTAACGAGCGCTATAACTGTAATTTGAAAAGCGGTACCGTAGTCAGTGCCCATTAAATAATTAATACCACTTGTTGCTTGCTGTGCCCCTAAACCAAGAGACGTTGCTAAACCAAAAAGCGTGGAAAGTACAGCAAGTATATCAATAACGTGACCAAGCCAGCCCCAAGCACGATCGCCAAATAAGGGATAAAACACGGAGCGTATAGATAAAGGAAGGCCTTTATTGTAAGCAAAAAACGCTAAGCTAAGTGCAACAATGGCGTAAATTGCCCAACCATGTAAGCCCCAGTGATACATGGTGGCGCCCATGGCTAAAGAGTGCGCTTCTGGGGTATTTGGCTCTGCGTTCATTGGCATTAAATACCAATCAGTATAATAGGCTGCGGGCTCTGCAACACCCCAAAATAGTAAACCAATCCCCATTCCTGCGGCAAATAACATTGCCAGCCATGAGAGATAACCATGTTCAGGTTTTGCATCAACACCCCCTAAGCGAATTTTACCAAGAGGGGAGAGCGCAAGTGCAAAGCAAAATAATACGAAACCATTAGCAATCAACATGAAGTAGCTATCAAATTTATTGATAATGGCATCTTTAGTTGAGGTAAGTGCTTCCCTGACGACTTCAGGGTCAAGCAATAAGGTAAGGGCAACAAATAATATGACTAAAAATGCGCTTATTCCAAACACTGGGTTATGAACATCAAACCCCCATTTTTGTACGTTATCTTGACCTACCTGATAATCGGTAGTGTCAATACTGTATTTGTTCAATTGGTCATCCATCATGACTCCTTTATATTATAGATAACAAACTTCAATTTTATAGTACGTAAGTAAATCAAAAAGCGCCTATTACTGATATTTAATTATGGTATATATCTCTGAAATACATTAATAAATTTTTATATAGTTTGAAAGGCAAAAAAAAGCGAGCTAATGCTCGCTTAATAATTTTTTAATTTAGCGTTACTTCCACGCGTTAGGATCAACCTCTTTGGCAAGCTTAGGGTGCTTGTCTTTGTCAAACGTAGGTAATACACCTTGCTTGTTTTGCGCGTTGTAATCTTTTGATAACCACACAACAACGCCTGAAAGCATAAACAGTGCAACTACGTTTACAATAGCCATAAGGCCCATAGAAATGTCAGCAAGTGTCCAAATAATACCTAGTTCACCAATGGCACCAAACATAACCATACCTAATACAAGTAATCTAAATATAAACATTCCTTTGGTAGAGTTGTGCTCTAAAAACATTAGGTTTGTTTCGGCATATGAGTAATTCGCGACAATAGAGGTAAATGCAAAAAACAAAATGGCAATGGCAATAAAGTAAGTACCCCAGTCACCAACGTGCTCTTGTAGTGCAGCTTGCGTTAACTCTATTCCTAATACACCCGATTCAGGCACAAGTTGATTAGACAGTAAGATTAATGAGGCTGTGGCTGTACAGATCACAATAGTATCTATAAATACACCTAGCATTTGCACATACCCTTGCGAGGCTGGGTGCGGTGGATAAGGTGTTGCCGTTGCTGCGGCATTGGCTGCGCTACCCATACCGGCTTCGTTTGAAAACAAACCGCGCTTAATACCTTGGATCATAGCTTGCGTTACACCATAGCCAATTGCACCGGCGCCTGCTTGCTCTAAACCAAAAGCACTTTTTATTATAAGTACAATAACATCAGGTAGGGCAGTAAAGTTAATCGCACATACATATATAGCAACTAGCAAATAGGCAAGCGCCATAAATGGAACAACCATTTCGGCAAAACGTGATATTGTTTTTAATCCACCAAAAATAATGATGCCTGAGCCAATTACAAGTGCAATGCCTACTATATACTTAGGTACATCAAACGCTACTTCAAATGCGGCTGCAATAGAGTTTGACTGTACAGCATTAAATACCAGGCCAAAGGCTAAAATCAAGCACAATGAAAACAACACACCCATCCAGCGTTTGCCTAAACCACGCTCCATATAATAAGCAGGGCCACCTCTAAAGTTGCCATCAGCGTCTTTAGTTTTATAAGCTTGCGCTAACGTACTTTCTGCAAAGCTAGTTGCCATACCTATTAAAGCAATCAGCCACATCCAAAATATAGCCCCAGGGCCACCTAAATAAAGTGCCACGGCAACACCGGCCATATTACCTGTTCCAACACGCGCCGCTAAAGAAGTACAAAAAGCCTGAAAAGAAGAAATCTCATCTCCACCACATTTACGTGAGCCAAACATAACTTTAAACATATGGGGGAATTGTACAAATTGAATAAAGCCTAACCGAATGGTAAAAAAGACACCTGCTGCTATTAATAAGTAGACGAGAACTTGGCCCCAAAGTAAGGCACTTATACTATTTATTATATCTGTCATGAATACTACCTAAGTACATGAGTTGAAAAAGTGCTGGCAACTTACCATAACAAATCAAAAGAGTTTAGTTTTAAAAGCAAAAAAGCGGTCTTATCCACAGGCTTTTGTGGGTAACATGTGTTTTTAATGTGAGGTTCTTATGGGTATAAATTAAATGCAATTTTATTCAATAAAACGCTTGCGTATAAAACGTTTCTCCCTATAATGCGACCCCACTGAGACGGCAGAGCAGGCAACGCTTAGCGAGGCAAGCAAACCACTTAGTAAGTCGAGTAAAACTTAGTTTTAAAAATTTCAATTTTAACAAAATTAAGTGTTGACAAAAAAATAGGAAAGCGTAAGATGCGCAGCCCTAGCGAGGTAAAGTTTAACGCTTTAATCGCAACGTTCTTTAACAATATAAAGCAATCATCTGTGTGGGCACTCGTACAGATTGAG
>NZ_JALNTN010000032.1:0-7681 GCF_023161905.1 Pseudoalteromonas sp. 2CM41L | reverse complement strand
TTTTTCACCCAAATTTGTATGCTTATTAGCATAACATTTCTTTCTTAATGGGTGGCCAAATTAACTATGCCACTACACTACAAGCTTTAATGGCTTTAGAGGGCGAATTTTAGAGTCTTGGATTAAGACTTCAAACTATAAAAAAAATGAACTAGAAGGGACGTTTCAAGCTTTAGACATAATATATGACTCAGTTACTGAAATTCCTATTTTTGATTTAACAGTTCATGTAAAAAATGAATTAAAGTCTAAATCAAAATTTTTGAATGAGTCAATTTCAATAGCTCTGTCATCGATAGAAGATATTGAGCGAAATGAGGACTCAGTTCTAGTAAAGTTTTCTAGACTCAGAAATGCCGCTGATAAAGCTTACAGGGTATTAGATTCTCAAAATAAACCCATTCATTTCTCTAAAATCACTCAAGAAGTTAATATATTGAGTAAAAGCTTTAATGATTTTACACCCATAGCCGAAATGAACTTAAAAAATCAATTAGTCGCTGATGAACGGTTTTTTCCAATAGGGAGAAGTGGAGAGTGGGCTCTGAAAAAATGGGATAACTTAAACAATTTAACAATAATCCAAGCAATAGAAAAAATTCTTCACCTGTCAGGAAAACCTCTTAAGTTTTCAGAAATAGAAGCAGGTGTTAAGAAAATTAGACCCGATGCAGCAGTTAATTCATTGAAAGTTTATTTAAGTGATACAAAAAATTTCACTAGAGTTGGTAAAAATGAGTTTGCCTTAAGTTCGTGGCGGATTCAGCCAGTAAAAAAACAAACTAATATCATTGTGAGTGAGTCAGACTTTATTGCTGAAGTTAAGAGTGTTTTATCAAAAGAAAACCCTATCGGCTTACCAAAATTAATTACTCTTTTGAATCAGAATATTGCGCTAGCCAGCTCAAGTGTAAGGCAAAAGCTATTAGGGCTAAATGGTCTAGAGTTCTCAGTAAAGCAAGGCAAAAAAGGAAAAACCGTTACCTGTTCTGATGTAAATTCAATAACATACAAAAACAAAAAAAGAGCCCTTTTACGAGATTTAGTCCAAGCGGAAATAAGAGCGGTTTTATTTGAACAACCTAATATCCCAATAATTAAAGGCGATCTATATTGTAAGGTTGCCAAGACTGTTGATTGTAAAAGACCTACGTTTTATAGGTACTTGGATGATATGAAAGATATTTATCAATATAACGAAAACAGTAAATTTTATGCTGTATATCAGCATGAAGAAACTGTAGAAGTTATTGGAATAGATGTTAATAAATATACGACAAATCATGCAATTATTGAGTTGTTGAAAAGACCTCTGGCAATGTTAACAGTCGAAAATGTGGATATAGCACTTTACGAACTTGGTTTGTTGTTTGAAACTTCACTTAAATCTTATCTAACAAAACAACGTGTCTTAGGTCAGATATCTGTTAACTCTAAGGATTTATCCAAGCTGATCTGTATGATAAATTGTGTAGTTCGTGAAGGTATTGTGACTAAAGGCCACCATTTAAATACTTTGCGAGAAGAGCGAAATGACAGAGCGCATGGCGGAGTTCCAAGTAGCGAAGAGAGGCATTTATTGTTCAATAAGGCACATTATATTGCAGATCTTTTTGTCAAATATATATGTTATTTTAAGCACTTAGATCTCTAATTGTTAAAATAACATTATTTATTAAAAAGCCTACTGCCCGTCATTATCAACTCAAATTTAATTGTCTGACGCTACTCAATATGAGAATCATCAGGCTTTTTAGGTCTATCAGCTAGCTCTGTTAGACCATCTTCACAGTCGCCGCTATCGCAGGTATTTAAATCGCTTTGTGCTTGCTTATCTTGTTGTAGCACTTGTTTTAAATCTTCCATACGTTGGCGCACGGCTACGCCGTAGCTGGCGTCGTCGCCCCACAGTTCGGCCAGTTGCAATACGGCAGCGCGGTCGTGGTCTCTAAATAGTTTTCCGGCGCGCTGGGCATCTTCTTTATTGTTACCTAATAGCTCTAATGCATCTACCGCTAGGTTAATGGCGGAGTCGACCGTTTCGCGGTTAAAGGCATCTACTTTTAAATTAAGTAATTGATACGCGTGGCGGCGGTCGATAGCGCGGGCAACAATTTTAAGCTGCGGGTAGTTTTTATGTGCAAGCTTAATAATTTCGAGGGTTTTGTCTGCATCGTCTATTGCCACAATTAGCATTTGCGCGGTGTGCGCGCCTGCGGCTTCAAGAAGTTCTTGGCGGGCAGCATCGCCATAAAATACGGTATTGCCAAAGCGGCGTAGAAGTTCTATTTGGCTTGGGCTGTGATCAAGTACAGTAATGTCGTAGCCTTGGGCGTGTAATAAGCGCCCCATAATTTGCCCAAAGCGCCCGTAGCCTGCAATTATAACGTGTTTAGCACTGCTAATTTGCTCGGGCTTGTCGAACTCGGGCGCACTGTTACTGGTGCGTTTTTGTAGCTGCTCGTAAGCCATTAATAACAGTGGCGCAACCAACATTGAAACAGCCACTACTAACGTCACTAGGCTTGTTTGCTCTGGCGTTAATATGCTTAATGTAGTGGTTACACTTAAAAGTACAAAAGCAAATTCGCCGCCTTGTGCCAGCGCTAGTGCAAACAGTAAACGCTGCTTTTTACTAATATTAAAGGTGATGGCAAGGGCAAATAAAATGCATGCTTTTACTACAATAAGCAGCGCAACGAGTGCAATAACGGTTGTAAATTCATCCGCTAATAATTCAAAGTTGATTGATGCGCCAACAGTGATAAAAAACAGCCCTAACAGTAGGCCTTTAAAGGGTTCTATATCGGCTTCTAGCTCGTGTCTAAACTCGCTTTCGGCAAGGACTACACCGGCTAAAAATGTACCGAGTGCCGGTGATAAGCCAATACTTTGCATTACAAGGGCAATAGCCACCACTAAAAATAGCGCAAAAATAGTAAATATTTCACGCATGTGGGTTTGCGCTATGTATCTAAATAACGGCGCCGACACATATTTACCGCCGGCAATAATAGCGGCGATAACCGCTACCGATACGCCAACTTGTTGCCATACCGGCCAGCTTGCAATAATGGAGTCGCTAATGTCTTTTGAGCTACTTTGCGGTGCAAAAGCCAGTAGTGGCAGGAGCGCTAAAATAGGAATAATGGCGATGTCTTGAAACAGCAAAACCGAGAATGCGTTTTGCCCGGCTTCTTGCTTTAGCCAGCCTTTTTCTTCAAGGCTTTGCAGCACAATAGCGGTTGATGACAGCGCCAGCATTAAGCCAATAGCCAAAGCGGTTTGCCAATGCATGGTAAAAACCCAATAACAAAACGCAAAAATAGCCGCGGCGGTAAGTACGACCTGTAAGCCGCCAAGCCCTAATATTGAATGGCGAAGCTTCCATAAACGGGCTGGTTGTAGCTCAAGGCCAACCAAAAACAGCATCATCACTACGCCAAACTCGGCAAAGTGCATTACATCTGTTTGATCGCCCACAATACCCAGGGCGTAAGGGCCAATTAGTATGCCCGCAATTAAATAACCAAGTACCGAGCCAAGTCCCACTCGCTTGGCGATAGGTACAGCCACTATGGCCGCCGCTAAGTAAATTAAAGCTATTTCTAACACGCGTATATCCTAATAGTATCAAGGCTTTTAGCATGGCTTAGTGGCTTTAAAAATACAATGGGTCATGTGGCTGAAAATGGATCATTTAGTCATAATTAATCGGCTACTTTTACGGGGCCGCTAATGTTATCAATACTTACATCGCCTGAGCCCGATTCGGTAATGGTAAGCCCCATAGCGTGGTTTACACGAATGTCGCCCGAACCATCTTCAATGGTTACGCTTGCTTGCACGTGCTCAATGACTAAATCGCCAGAGTTATCGTCTACATCAACTGCGCCATTAATGTTATTAATGGCCATGCTGCCTGAGCCGTCTTCAACAGTTAAGGTGCCGCGCACATTACTAATACGCATATCGCCCGAGCCATCATCAACTACGGCGTTGCCGCTAACATTATTAATATTTACGCTGCCAGAACCATCGGTAAGCGCTAAGTTACCAGTGATGTTTTCAAGGGTTATATCGCCTGAGCCATCTTCAATAGTAAGGTTTTTAGCGCTATTGATAGATAAGCTGCCTGAGCCGTCTTCTATATCTATATTATTTTGCATGGCGCTTATTGCAATGTCGCCAGAGCCATCATCAATATCGAGCCTTAAATTACTTGGCACGGTAACCACTAAATCAATGTGTGGCGATTGGCCGCTGTAAAAACGCATACCGCTGGCAGTATTGTTGTTTGCAACTAGGGTAGCTTGTTTGTCATTTTGCTCAAGGGTAAGCGTGTATTCGTCTTCAATGTCGGCGGTAAAAATTGTGGCATCTACACTTATGCTGGTGGCATTAGGCGAGCCTTTTATTTCAAGAGAGCCTGCACCGCTTAATACGTTTAAGTATTCTAGGTTATTACTTGGCAGTGATAACTGCTGAGTTTGTTTTACTGAGGCAACGCTTGGCGATATATGAAACACACAGCCGCTTAATAATAAAATGCCGCCAATAAGTGAAAGTGGTTTTGTAATGTTAGATACAGTTGATGAACTCATGTTTAGTCCTTTGTGTTTGTTATTTATGCATGTTTTGTATAAGCATAGTAGAGCAAAAACGAGACCAATTGTAAGTTATTGATTTTATTGGGGTGAGATGTGTTTATGAAAAGTGGATTTACTAATAAGTGGTTAAATACACTAAGAAGTAATTAAAAAAGGATGCACATGGCATCCTTTTTAAGTGTTTGCTTTTAGGTTATTTATTAAAAGCTGTAAGTAATATTACCGTATAGGAAACGCCCGTCTAATCCGTACGGTGCATATGGCGTGTACGGGAATATTTGGCCAAAGTCAGAGTAACCAATGTTATCTACCGTTGCTTGCGGGTACTGATCGAACAAGTTGTTTGCACCTACTGCAAATTTCCAGTATTCGTCTGGGCGGTAGGCTACTTCTAGGTCGGTGATCCATTTAGGGTCTATGTACTCATCGCGATCGGCGGTAGTTGAAATATCAGCCACTTCACCGTAGCGCGTTGCACGAAGAGTGGTTTGCCATTCGTTAAAGTTCCACACTGCTGATAGGTTCCATTTGCTATCTGGCGTGCCTTCTTCAAAGCGGCCTACTTCGCGGCGTGCAAATACAACGTAGTCATCGCCTAGTGAGTTTAGCTCGCTTGGGTTGTCGTCTACGTGCGTTACTTCGGTATCGTTAAAGTTAGCCGCTACGTTTAAGCGTAAGTCACCTAAATCGCTTAAATCTAAGTTGTAGGTAGCAACAATATCAACACCTTGCGTGCGCGAGTCGATAGCGTTAGTGAAGTAACGTACGCTTTCTGTGTTTAGCTCGCCGGCATTTTTCAGTATTTCTACTACAGCATCGCCCTCTAGGTTTTCAGACAATACAATACGGTCATCAATATCAATGCGGTAGGCATCTACAGTTAGGCTAAAGCTGCCTTGCGTGTACATAAATCCTGCTGTTACGTTGACTGATTCTTCGGCATCTAGTTGTTCAGCACCTAGCGCTTGCGCTGCCGCTGAATCAGTAGGGAATAAACCTACTTCAAACGGTTGGTTGTTCTCAAGTACGGTAGATATTTGGCGGTACGAGCTTTGCGCAAGTGATGGTGCACGGAAACCTGTGCTAATTGCGCCACGTAGTGATAGGTTTTCGTTAATGCTGTAACGCGACGCAAGCTTTGATGTAAACGTATCGCCAAAGTCGGTGTAATCTTCGTAGCGACCCGCTAAAACAAGGTTCCAGTCTTCTGTTAGGTAAGTATCAAACTCAACAAATACCGCTACGTTATGGCGGCTTTCGTCGGTTACGCTTTCTGGGCCAAAACCAGCTAATACTTGTGCGCCACCGGCAGCAATTGGATTGCCATCGCTATCTAAAGCGGTAATGTAAGAGGCTTCTTCGCCTTGCTCAATTTTGTAGCTTTCGTGGCGGTACTCTGCACCTACAGTAAAAAATACGTCATCTGGCAAGCCAAAATCTAGCACTGTATTTGCCGTAGCGTTTACTAAAAACTGATCGTAAACCAATGCACCGTTGTCAAATTCGGTTGGGCTGTCGGCACCTAGCGATGTATTAATGCTATTTACAACGCCAAAGCCAAAGTCGTTGCGGCCGTAGTTGGTACTTACATCCCATGTCCACTCGCCAGTTTCGCCTTGCAGGCCTAGGGCAAATGAGTAATCTTGTACGTCGGTTTCAATTTGCGGTAAAAAGCCATCCGGATACACTTCTAAAACGTTGCGGCTGTCTTTTGCACGGCGGTAAAAACCACCTGAGTTACCTTCGCGTTTTGAGTAGCTACCAAACGAGTACAGGTTATAGCCGTTATCAAAGTCGTAACCCATGTTGTAAAACAGTGCGTAGTCTTCAAGCTCTGCTTTACCAAAGCGGTGGTTGTAACGGTCGATGGTAAATTCGCGTGGGTCTAGGCTGCCATCTTCTAGGCGGTCGTATTGCTCGCGCGGGTCAAAGCCTGAGCGCTGCGTAGAGTCGTTATCACGATACTCAATTGATACGTTCACAAAGCCGTTATCTAAAAGCTCAAAACCAGAGTTTGCGCTAATTGTACGGCTTGCGCCGTCGTTTACTTCGCGGTCGGCGCCGGTATTAAAGGCAAGGTTGCCATCGGCATCTGCGTAGGTGCTCTCTAGCTGAGGTACACCAGCCATTTGGGTGTCGTACTCGCCGTAGGTTACGCTTACGCTGCCGCCTTCTGAGGCATCTTTAAGTACAATGTTAATTACACCGGCAATGGCGTCTGAGCCGTACTGCGCTGCTGCGCCATCACGTAGTACTTCTACGCGTTTAATGGCTGATGTTGGGATCATGTTTAAGTCAACAGCGGTAGAACCACGGCCAACAACACCCGCTAAGTTTAATAGCGCGCCAGCGTGGCGGCGTTTACCATTAATAAGCACTAGGGTGTGATCGGGTGCTAAACCACGTAATACAGCAGGTTTAGCGTGGTCTGTACCATCACCCATGGTGGCGCTTGGGTAGTTAAAGCTAGGTACTTGGTTGGCCAGTATTTGGCTAATTTCTAGCTGACCCGTGCTTTGCATATCACCACTGGTAATAATATCTACAGGTACGGTACTTTCGGCAATACTGCGCAGGCTTCTGCGGGTACCGGTAACCGAAATCACTTCAATACTTTCTTGTGCTTGAGTGTCTTGTTCTGCAGCAAATGCAGGAGAATAAGACGCGCCAAGCGCAGAGGTAACGGCCAGGCTAAGTGCTACTTTTTTGGCTGATAATTGCTTTAACATGATGTTGATTCCCTTAAGGGCTGCTGACTATTGATTTTTCAAAGGAGCGCATAATATAGAAGGCACTACCTGTGTGCAAAGATAAAAACTGTCTAAGTTATTCTAAGTTGTTAACAACTAAAATGACAGTTTACGCCCGCTATAGACGTTTAGATCGCTCGAGTTGCAATCTTGTGTCGAATGGTTGCGAATTCAAGGGAAGTGTGAGTAAAAGTTATTAAAAAGTAAAAAGGCCACGCGAGTGCTTGGCCTTTATTTATTTTATA
The DNA here is from genome assembly GCF_023161905.1 of Pseudoalteromonas sp. 2CM41L. NCBI lineage: Bacteria > Pseudomonadati > Pseudomonadota > Gammaproteobacteria > Alteromonadales > Pseudoalteromonadaceae > Pseudoalteromonas > Pseudoalteromonas sp. 2CM41L. Next base: position 76 of record NZ_JALNTN010000032.1, on the reverse strand, counting down.
AATGTCTTGTCCTGAAATGTGTTTACACATTTAGGACTTATTTTATGAAAACCACTAAAACTAAAGACGTTAAGCG
>NZ_JALNTN010000031.1:7842-12977 GCF_023161905.1 Pseudoalteromonas sp. 2CM41L | reverse complement strand
GCTTACAGCTTACAGCTTACAGCTTACAGCTTACAGCTTACAGCTTACAGCTTACAGCTTACAGCTTACAGCTTACAGCTATGTTTTTAAATTACTGAGCCTAATTGGAAAATCGGCAAGTACATGGCAACAATTAAGCCACCGACGAGCACACCCAGCACTGCCATAATAAGCGGCTCTAATAAGCTAGATAAGCCATCAACTGCATCATCAACTTCTTGCTCGTAAATAGTCGCTACTTTAGCAAGCATGCCATCTAACGAGCCAGACTCTTCACCAATGGCCACCATTTGAATAACCATGTCGGGGAATATTTTAGAGTTACGCATCGCCCAGTTCATTTGATTACCCGAACTCACCTCTGCTTTAATATCTAAAATAGCATAGCGATACACAGCATTACCGGACGCACCAGCAGCTGAGTCGAGTGCATCAACAAGTGGTACACCCGCAGCAAAGGTGGTCGAAAGCGTACGAGCGTAACGTGCAACAGCGGCTTTATTTAAAATCATGCCAATTATAGGGAGTTTTAATATAGCGCGATCGGTTGCATCTCTAAGTTTTAAACTTCTGAGCTTGGCTTCTTTAAACGCGTAACCAAAACCAACAATGGCTATTAAAATCATCCACCAATATTCTTGCATAAACTCAGAAATACCAATAACAAATAAGGTAAATGCGGGGAGTTGTGCTCCAAAGCTATTAAAAATCTCTTGAAATTGTGGTACTACAAATATGAGCAGTATTGAGGTAACTATAAGCGCAACCACTAAAACCGCGATAGGGTAAAACATGGCTTTTTTAATTTTTGATTTAAGCGCTTCGGATTTTTCTTTATATAGAGCAACACGGTCAAATATTTTATCAAGTGCGCCAGATTGCTCGCCTGATGCCACTAAGTCGCAATACAAATCATCAAAATAGCGAGGATGTCTTCTAAGGGCTGTGGATAGAGGTTGGCCAGCTTTTACTTCATCGCCAATAGTTTCCATTAACTTTGCTACACTTTTGTTGGTAGAGCCTGTGCCTATCATTTCAATTGCTTGAATAAGTGGTACGCCTGCCATTAGCATAGTGGCAATTTGGCGTGTAACTAAAGCAATATCCTTTGGTGTTATTTTTTGGAGGCGGGTACCAAAGAGGGGTTTTGGCTTTCTCTTTACTTTAGATGGTGTTATGCCTTGCTTTCTCAGTTGTGCTTTCACAAGGGCAATACTAATACCTGATAGCTCTCCTTCTAAGCGTTTTCCTCTTGCGCTGACGCCTACCCATTGAAATACATCTAGCTTATCGTTCTCTTTTGACATTATAGTTACCGATTTCTATTTAAATTAGAACGAAATAGAAAAAAGCAGAGTAAAGACTCTGCTTAAAATATTAACTTATGAGCAAAAATTTGCCGCTTTACATGTACCAGTTTGTGTAAATTGCGTAGAGCCACCATCAACTTTCGGTGTAACAACCCAAGTATAACCGCCTGCGTTTGCTTCTGCTGTTGCTGTTATTACAGCATCTTTTACAGTTAAAGATTTTATAGCTGCTGGAAGTGTTGTTGGTACAGCAGGGATACCTAGACTGCCTGCGTCACAACCAGCGAGTACACCTCCATTTTCTTGAATGCAAAGTGTAACAGCGGTTTTATAACCTTCACCAATTGATACAACTTCAGAAAAACGAGCTTTTTTAGTATAATCTTGATAAGCAGGTAACGCTACTGCTGCAAGAATACCGATGATTGCTACAACAATCATTAGTTCGATTAGGGTGAAACCCTGTTGTTTTTGAGTCATTGTTTTCATGTTTCCTCTCCTAAAGGATAATGTTTTGTAAGGTAGTCAGGTTAGTGGCGAAAATGCCAAATTTAATTTACCTGATTAACTTTACAGATTTACTTAAAAATAGATTTTCACGTACTTTTAGCCTTAGGTATGAAACACAAAAGCTAAATGTGAGTTCATTATGTTGCAACTTGCACAGACTACCTAAACACAAAGTAGACTAAATATAGGAAACATACTGACCATTTGCTTTAATCTTTTAGGTATTTTTTTAAGATTAAAAGAAAAAGCAGTTACTTATTGCTATATTTTTCAAGGAAGTAATACAACTGGGTTAGTGTAACACTTTTTTTATGCTTAAAGCACACATATTTTTCTAAAAAGGATACTTTATTTAACAAAATGTTACAAAGTAGCTCTTTTGGCTTATTTAAAGTCTTTTTTCTTAGATTGTCAATTGATTAGCTATAGTAAAGGTAAATTTACTGTTTTAAAATTGCTCGAAACGCATCGATAAATCGATTGATTGTAAATTTTTTGTAAGTGCGCCGCTGGAGATGAAGTCGACTCCTACCTGCGAGTAAGTTTTAAGCGTTTCTAGCGTCATATTGCCAGAAACCTCTAATTTAGCGCGCTTATTAGTAGTGACCACAGCTTGCTGAATTTGTTCAACGCTAAAATTATCGAGCATGATTATGTCGGCGCCTGCATTAATAGCTTGCTCAAGTTCATTTAACGATTCAACCTCTACTTCTACGGGTTTTGTAGGGTGGTTTTGCTTGGCTTGTGCGACTGCTTTATCAATTCCGCCACACGCTGCTATGTGGTTTTCTTTAATTAAAAACGCATCAAATAAGCCTATACGGTGATTTGCACCGCCGCCGCATTTTACAGCGTATTTTTGAAGTAGCCTGAGTCCTGGTATTGTTTTACGGGTATCGAGCAGTTGGGTTGTGGTGCCGCTAAGCTCTTTTACATAATTTGCAGTTGTGGTTGCGGTACCCGAAAGCGTTTGTACAAAGTTAAGCGCGGTACGCTCTGCAGTTAAAATAGCGCGGGCAGAACCTTTAGCTGTAAATAAGGTGCTATTTGCTGGCACAAAGTCGCCATCATTTACTAATACGTTTACTTCAACGCTTGGATCTACTTGCTTAAACACTTCTATAATGATGTCTTTACCGCAAAAAACGCAGTCTTCGCGGGTAATTACTTTAGCATTTGCGTGCTCGTTTTGTGGAATAAGCTGTGCGGTAATGTCGCCGTCTTGTGCTGATTGATAATTTAGATCTTCATCTAAGGCGAGGGTGACAAGTTGAGTAATAAGCGTGTGCGAAATTGACATATGAAGGCTCATAAGTGTTAATAAATTAAGCAAATTTTACTATGTTTAAATAACTAATAGAAGCGCTTTTAAATGAGCGGGGTTTATTACACCTACATATATAGCATGGCTGCTAAAAGTAATGCTACCAGCTGAATGTTAGCTAGCCGCAATGGCTATCATTATTTATATAAATCCTTTAGCATCAAGTTTATGTATACCGTGGTATTAAAATAATGCAGATAGATTCAAGCGGAGTTGTCGCTAATATAACACAGCGGCCTTGTACGCATTTTGATGAGCGCCCTGAAAATACCGATATTTCGCTATTGGTAATTCATAATATTTCCTTGCCGGCTGGGCAATTTGGCACTGAACACGTTGATGCCCTGTTTATGGGTGAGATTGATTGTAATGCGCACCCCAGTTTTTGTGATTTAAATGGGCTTAGAGTGTCAGCGCACTGTTTTATAAAACGTACTGGCGAGATTATTCAATATGTGCCATTTAATAAACGCGCGTGGCATGCCGGGCAATCTGAATATGAAGGGCAAAGCGCATGTAATAACTTTAGTATAGGCATTGAACTTGAGGGTACAGATACCACACCTTACACTCAGGCGCAGTACACCAGCTTACATAGCCTAACAAAGGCAATTATGACCCGTTACCCGCTTATCACCACTAAGCGAGTTGTAGGGCATTGCGATATAGCACCTGGGCGAAAAACCGACCCTGGGGAAAGTTTTAATTGGCTTGCTTATATAAGCGGGCTAGAACAAGCAAATTAAGTGAGTCGCTATCATGATTTTAGTTTCTATAATTATTGCACTAATACTTGAGCGTTTAGGTGCGCGATCACAGTATTGGCAAATAAGCCATTACGTTAATGGTTATTTTAATCGCTCGGGTAAATTACTTAGTGAAAACGGATTGTTTAGCTCGGCAATTGGCTTTTTAATTTGGTTACTTTTGCCGGTAGTGGCTGTTGCGCTTATATATGTATTCTCAGACTTTGTACTTTGGCAGTTAGCTATTAATGTTGCGGTTTTATTGGTTTGTTTTGGTTGTGCTAAGCACCGCGCTTTATATAAGTCGTATTTAAATGCACTAACGCGGGATGATAAAACCGCGGCCTCATTATACGCACTACAAATGGGGCAAAAACACCTAGAGGATGAAGAGGGCGGAGAAACATTTGGGCAAACCTTAGCGTGGATTAATTTTAGATTTTATTGCGCCGTTATTTTTTGGTTTGTAATGCTTGGCGCCCCAGGGGCCGTGTTGTATGCAATAGTTCGTACGTTGGCCGATTTAGTTAAAGAAAACCATAAAGTGGTGTTTGCAAATCGTTTTAATCTGTTGCATAAATTATTATTTTGGCTAGATTGGCTACCAGCGCGTGTTGCAAGCTTTGGCTATTTAGTCATTGGTAACTTTAATAAAGGTACAAGCTGCTGGTTGCATTATGTATTGGATTTTAAAACGCCAAACCGCAAAGTTGTTACGTGTACAGCGCTTGCGGCTGAGCAAGTAGAGCAGCGTTATTACGGATGTGCTATTGAAGCCACTTGTATGATTAAATTAGTTAAACGCAACGTGCTTTTTTATTTAGTACTTATCGCACTGCTTACTTTATTTGGCGGTTTATCGTAGTCGCGATTTCACATCGCGCAATGTACGCCGCGCTTAGGGGGAGTATCGAGGTGGGGGTGTTGGTCGCGGGGTAAACCCGCTGCTACGGTTTATGCAGTCGCGATTTCACATCGCGCAATGTGTACCTCGCTTAGGGTGAGTATCGCGGCAGGATAATTGGTCGCGGGGTAAACCAGCTGCTACGGTTTTGCGTAGTCGCGATTTTACATCGCGCAATGTGTATCTCTCTTAGAGTGAGTATCGCGGCAGGATAATTGGTCGCGGGGTAAACCCGCTGCTACGGTTATGCGTAGTCGCGATTTTACATCGCGCAATGTGTACCTCGCTTAGGGTGAGTATCGCGGCAGGATAATTGGTCGCGGGGTAAACCAGCTGCTACG
>NZ_JALNTN010000031.1:0-7742 GCF_023161905.1 Pseudoalteromonas sp. 2CM41L | reverse complement strand
GTTTTGCGTAGTCGCGATTTTACATCGCGCAATGAGTATCTCGCTTAGGGGGAGTATTGAGGTGAGGGTGTTAGTCGCGGGGTAAACCCGCTGCTACGGTTTTGTGTAGTCGCGATTTTACATCGCGCAATGTACGCCGCGCTTAGGGTGAGTATCGCGGTGAGGCTGTTGGTCGCGGGGTAAACCCGCTGCTACGACTTTCTCCAATTCAAAAATTAATTTCTTCAATAAATTCAACTAGAGTGAATATTCTAATTCACTCTGGTCAGACCATTTGTTTTCATCTTGTTAACGTTTGAATAAAACAACCTCAATTGTGCATTGTTTGAACTTCGTTCAAAATGCGTTACGCTACTCTAATTGCTCAAATAACCCGTAAATTGACAGTTATTTGCCTTTTTGATACCTTATTGAAAATTTTTGGTATGACCAATTTACCTTTTGGGTAAATTGTCAAGCTCTAGGCCTTAAAAATTAGGCTTTTTAGTATTTATGCAACGTGGACGTTGATTAATGTCTTTAAAGATTAAAGCAGCAAAATTATCTGATGTTATTTTACAGCAACTTGAGAATATGATTCTTGAGGGCTCATTAGCTCCAGGTGAAAAACTGCCGCCAGAGCGCGAACTAGCAAAACAGTTTGAGGTGTCTCGCCCCTCACTGCGTGAAGCTATCCAAAAGCTAGAAGCAAAAGGATTGGTCACTCGCAGGCAAGGCGGTGGCACGTTTGTAAAAAATCAGCTTGAAGAGGGACTCACTGATCCGCTGTTTGATTTGATCAGTAAGCATCCTGAATCACAGTTCGATTTACTTGAATTTCGTCATGCACTTGAAGGGATTGCTGCATATTATGCGGCGCTTCGTGGTACCAGCACCGATTTTACCAAGGTTAAACAAAGCTTTGATAAAATTGCTCAAGTTAATAACGATTTACAATTAAAAGCCAAAGCAATTAATGCGTTTCACTTTAGTGTAGCCGAAGCCTCACACAACGTGGTTTTACTTCACTTAGTGCGAGGCATGCAAGCGCTACTGGAGCAAAATGTATTGCAAAACTTAACGGTTTTATTAAAAAAACCAGATATTAGCAATCAATTAGCCCAGCACCGGCGCTTATTAATGGATGCCGTAATTGAGGGCAATCCAGAACAAGCCCGACTAGCAAGTAATGCCCATTTAGCCTTTATTGAAGAAGCATTACTTGAAGCGGGTAAAGAGCATTCGCGAATTGAACGTAGTTTAAGACGCACAAAACAAAATTAAGCTAATACGCTGTACTTAGAACACACTAAATTAGGTATACGTGGTATTAAATTAACAACATTCGTATTTTAAACATAAGGAAACCTCCATATGTCTGAAGTCAATAAAATTGACGTAGACGCGCTAGAAACACAAGAGTGGTTACAAGCTCTTGAATCAGTTGTGCGCGAAGAAGGTGTTGAACGAGCTCAGTATTTACTTGAGCAAGTGTTAGAGCAAGCCCGTTTAGACGGCGTTGATATGCCAACTGGCACAACAACTAACTACGTTAATACTATTCCAGTAGATCAAGAACCGGCGTACCCAGGGGATGTAAACCTTGAGCGTCGTATTCGTTCGATTATTCGTTGGAATGCAATCATGATTGTATTACGTGCATCGAAAAAAGATCTCGACTTAGGCGGCCATATGGCGTCTTACCAATCATCAGCTGCGTTTTATGAAGTGTGTTTTAACCACTTTTTCAAAGCGCCAAATGAGGTAGACGGCGGTGACTTAGTTTACTACCAAGGTCATATTTCTCCGGGTATTTATGCGCGTGCATTTGTTGAAGGTCGTCTTACGGCTGAACAGCTTGATAACTTCCGTCAAGAAGTAGATGGCAAAGGTTTACCGTCATACCCGCATCCTAAATTAATGCCTGAATTTTGGCAGTTCCCAACGGTATCTATGGGCTTAGGTCCAATTGCGTCTATTTACCAAGCACGCTTTTTAAAATACCTAGACGGCCGTGGCTTAAAAGACACTAAAAACCAACGTGTATACGCGTTTTTAGGTGACGGTGAAATGGATGAGCCAGAATCACGCGGCGCAATCTCTTTTGCTGCACGTGAAAAGCTAGACAACCTATGTTACTTAATTAACTGTAACTTACAGCGTTTAGATGGCCCAGTAATGGGTAACGGTAAAATTATTCAAGAACTAGAAGGCCTATTTAAAGGCGCTGGTTGGAACGTAATTAAAGTTGTATGGGGTAGCGGATGGGATATTCTGCTAGCTAAAGATACATCAGGTAAATTACTACAGTTGATGAACGAAACAATTGATGGTGATTACCAAACATATAAAGCGAAAGATGGCGCGTACGTACGTGAGCATTTCTTTGGCCGTTATCCGGAAACAGCTGCACTTGTTGCAGATATGACTGATGACGAAATTTTTGCGCTTAAGCGTGGTGGTCATGAGCCATCAAAACTTTATGCTGCATTTAAAAAGGCTGAGCAAACCAACGACCGTCCTACCGTAATTCTTGCTAAAACTGTAAAAGGTTACGGCATGGGTGAAGCGGCTGAAGGTAAAAACATTGCGCACCAAGTGAAAAAAATGGACATGAGCCATGTTGAACACTTACGTGACCGTTTAGGCCTACAAGATTTAGTATCAGAAGAGCAAATTAAAGATCTTCCATACTTAACGCTTGAAGAAGGTTCGGAAGAATACAAGTACTTACACGCACGCCGTGATGCACTTAAAGGTTACACACCTACACGTATTCCTAAGTTTACTGAAGAGCTAAAACTGCCAGAAGTAGACGCATTTAAGCCGCTACTTGAAGAGCAAAAACGTGATATTTCTACCACAATGGGCTTTGTACGTGCACTTAACGTGTTACTAAAAGACAAAGGCATTGGCAAAAACATTGTGCCAATTATTGCTGATGAAGCACGTACATTTGGTATGGAAGGTTTATTCCGTCAAATCGGTATTTACAATCCACATGGCCAAAACTACACCCCTCAAGACCGTGATATTGTTTCTTACTACAAAGAAGCTACATCAGGCCAAGTTCTTCAAGAGGGTATTAACGAGCTAGGTGCAATGTCGTCATGGGTAGCTGCTGCAACATCTTATAGCACTAACGATTTACCTATGATCCCATTCTACATTTACTACTCTATGTTTGGTTTCCAACGTGTTGGCGACATGGCATGGATGGCGGGTGACCAGCAAGCACGTGGTTTCTTATTAGGTGCAACAGCAGGACGTACTACACTAAATGGTGAAGGTCTACAGCACGAAGATGGTCACAGCCACATTCTTGCAAATACGGTTCCTAACTGTATTTCTTACGACCCAACGTACGCATTTGAAGTAGCGGTAATTATTCAAGATGGTATTCGTCGTATGTACGGTGAAAACCAAGAAAACATTTACTACTACCTAACGCTTATGAACGAAAACTACCATCAACCAGCAATGCCAGAAGGCGCTGAAGAAGGTATTCGTAAAGGTATTTACAAGCTTGAAAGCTACGAAGGTAAAAAAGCCAACGTACAGTTATTAAGCTCAGGTACTATCATGACTGAAGTGCGTAAAGCGGCAGCCATTTTAAGCGAAGAGTACGGTATTGCTTCTGATGTTTACTCAGTAACATCATTTAACGAGCTTACCCGTGACGGTCAAGACGTTGAGCGTTTCAACATGCTTAACCCAGAAAGCGAGCAAAAAACGCCATACATCACTAGCGTATTAAACGATTCAGTGACTGTTGCTGCGACCGACTACATGAAAAACTACGCAGAGCAAGCGCGTTCATTTATTCCAAGCAGCAACTATAAAGTGCTTGGTACAGATGGTTACGGACGCTCTGATAGCCGTGAAAACTTACGTCGTCACTTTGAAGTTAATGCAAGCTACGTGGTTGTTGCTACGTTATCTGAACTTGCTAAACGTGGTGATGTTGAAAAGTCAGTGGTTGTTGAAGCAATTAAAAAGTTCGACATTGACACAAACAAACTAAATCCACTGTACGCATAAGAGGTTTGCAATGAGTATTGAAATTAATGTACCAGATATCGGTGGCGATGACGTAGAAGTAACCGAAATCTTAGTAAGCGTTGGCGACAAAGTAGATGTTGATCAATCGCTACTAACCGTTGAAGGCGATAAAGCATCAATGGAAGTACCTGCTGCGCAAGCAGGTACAGTCAAAGAAATTAAAGTAAGCGAAGGCGACACGGTAACAACAGGGTCGTTAATCATGATTTTTGAAGGCGAAGAGTCAGGCTCACAAAGTGAGCCAGAAGCGCCAGCTAAAACTGAGGCATCTGCACCTGCAGAAGCTTCAGGTTCTTCAACTAAAGAAGTAACTGTACCAGATATTGGTGACGACGAAGTTGAAGTAACAGAAATCATGGTCGCTGTTGGTGACAGCGTAGATGAAGAGCAGTCAATTTTAAGTGTTGAAGGCGATAAAGCATCTATGGAAGTACCAGCTCCTTTTGCCGGTACTGTAAAAGAAATTAAAGTAGCCGAAGGCGACAAAGTAAAAACAGGCTCTTTAGTGTTTGTTTTTGAAGTAGCTGGCTCAAGTGCACCTGCATCAGATGCGCCAAAGCAAGAATCTGCGCCAGCAGAGACTACTCAAAGCGCCGAGCCAAGCACAAAAGAAGTAAACGTGCCTGATATTGGCGATGATGAAGTTGAAGTAACTGAAATCATGGTTGCTGTTGGTGATACGGTTGAAGAAGAGCAATCTATCTTAAACGTTGAAGGCGACAAAGCGGCTATGGAAGTACCAGCCCCGTTTGCTGGTACCGTTAAAGAAATTAAAGTGGCCGCTGGCGATAAAGTCAAAACTGGCTCACTTGTGTTTGTTTTTGAAGTTGCAGGCAGTGCGCCAGCAAAAGCAGCAGCTCCGGCTGAGCAAAAGCCAGCGGCTGCACCTGCAAAAACCGAGTCTGCGCCAGCTCAAGCAGCACCTGCGGCTAAAGCAAGCAACGAAAGCTTTGAAAACAACAGCGCGTATGCTCATGCATCGCCAGTTGTACGTCGTTTAGCGCGTGAGTTTGGTATTAACTTAGCAAACGTTAAAGGCTCAGGGCGTAAAAACCGCGTAGTTAAAGAAGACGTGCAAAACTATGTTAAAAACCTAGTTAAGCAAGTTGAATCAGGCCAATTACCTGCTGGTAAAGGCAATGCGGGCGGTGGTGAGCTTGGCTTAATTCCTTGGCCGAAAGTAGATTTTGCTAAATTTGGTGAAATTGAAGAGAAAAAACTATCGCGTATTCAAAAGCTGTCGGGTAAAAACCTACACCGTAACTGGGTGCAAATCCCACATGTTACACAGTTTGACGAAGCTGATATCACAAGCCTTGAAGTGTTCCGTAAAGAACAAAACGTGTTAAGCGAGAAGAAAAAGCTTGGCGTTAAAATCACACCACTTGTGTTTGTGATGAAAGCGGTAGCGAAAGTACTTGCTGAGTTCCCAACGTTTAACTCGTCATTGTCTGAAGACGGTGAAAGCCTTATCCTTAAAAAGTACATCAATATTGGTGTGGCAGTAGATACGCCAAATGGCTTAGTTGTTCCAGTATTTAAAGATGTGGACAAAAAAGGCATTATTGAATTATCTCGCGAGCTGATGGATATTTCTAAAAAGGCGCGTGAAGGTAAGTTAACGTCATCTGATATGCAAGGCGGCTGTTTTACTATTTCAAGCTTAGGCGGTATTGGCGGTACGGCATTTACGCCGATTGTTAATGCACCAGAGGTGGCTATTTTAGGTGTATCTAAATCTGAAATGAAACCTAAGTGGAATGGTAAAGACTTTGAACCAAAATTAATGGTTCCGCTTTCTATGTCGTACGATCACCGTGTGATTGACGGTGCTCTAGCTGCGCGCTTTACCGCAACGCTTGCTAGCTACATGAGCGACATACGTCAATTAGTGATGTAATCGCTACAATATGAACAAAATCAAATCCCAGCCAGTTGTTTTTAGCTGGGATTTTTACTATATGCAATGATACAATCTTTGCACTATTTGTGAATTGCTCTGATTTTCTGCCCATGCAGAAACATGGCAGTTAAATTTTAGGGCAGTGTCCCGTTCAAACAATTAAGGTAATAGCATGAGCAACGAATTAAAAACTCAAGTTGTTGTACTAGGCGGTGGTCCTGGTGGTTACTCTGCGGCTTTCCGTGCTGCTGACTTGGGCTTAGAAGTTACATTAGTAGAATCGCGTGAAACATTAGGCGGCGTATGTCTTAATGTTGGTTGTATTCCTTCAAAAGCACTTTTACACGTGGCTAAAGTGATTGATGACGCTGCAGAAATGTCATCTCACGGTGTTACTTTTGGCGCTCCGCAAATTGATTTAGACAAAATTCGCTCTTGGAAAGAGTCGGTTGTTGGCCAGCTTACAGGTGGCTTAGACGGCATGGCTAAGATGCGTAAAGTTAAAGTTGTACCAGGTTACGGTAAATTCACTGGCAGCAACACTTTAGACGTTGAAGGTGCTGACGGCACTACAACTATTACATTTGATAACGCAATCATTGCTGCGGGTTCTAAACCTGTTAGCTTACCGTTCATCCCAGAAGATGACCGTGTAATTGATTCAACTGGCGCATTAGAACTTAAAGACGTACCAGAGAAACTACTTGTTTTAGGTGGTGGTATTATCGGTCTTGAAATGGGTACGGTTTACCGCGCACTAGGTTCTGATATTGATGTAGTTGAATTTGCAGATCAGTTAGTTCCGGCTGCGGATAAAGATATCATCAAGATTTACCAAAAATACGTAAACAAAAAATTCAATGTTATGCTTTCTACTAAAGTTGTTGGCGTTGAAGCGAAAGATGATGGCTTATACGTTACTTTTGAAGGCAAAAACGCACCAGCTGAGCCAGTACGTTACGACAAAGTACTTGTTGCTGTAGGCCGTACGCCTAACGGTAACTTACTTGATGCTGATAAAGCAGGTGTTAATGTTGATGAGCGTGGCTTTATTAATGTTGATAAGCAATTACGTACTAACGTAGACCATATTTTTGCAATTGGTGATTTAGTTGGCCAACCTATGCTTGCGCATAAAGCGGTACACGAAGGCCATGTTGCAGCAGAGGTTATCTCTGGTCAGAAGCACTTCTTCGACCCTAAATGTATTCCTTCAATTGCGTACACTGATCCAGAAATCGCATGGGTAGGTGTGACTGAGAAAGAAGCAAAAGAGCAAGGCTTAAGCATTGAAACTGCGGTATTCCCGTGGGCTGCATCAGGTCGCGCAATTGCATCTGCACGTACCGAAGGTTCTACTAAGCTTATCTTTGATAAAGACAGTGGCCGTGTAATCGGTGGTGCTATGGTGGGTATTAACGCAGGCGAAATGCTTGGCGAAATCGGCTTAGCAGTTGAAATGGGCGCAGACGGTGAAGATTTAGCACTTACTATTCATGCTCACCCAACATTGAACGAGTCTATTGGCCTTGCAGCTGAGATTTTTGAAGGTTCAATCACTGATTTACCAAACAAAAAAGCGGTTAAAAAGAAGAAGTAAACTCTTTTAGTTAACTGTTTAAAAACCCAGGCCTCGGCTTGGGTTTTTTGTTTTTATAGCCGTCAGCCGTCAGTTTAAGACAAGCTCGTCTTGACACGTAAGTTAATATGAGCAAAATTTCTAGCTGATAGCTGATAGCTGATAGCTGATAGCTGATAGCTGATAGCTGATAGCTGATAGCTGATAGCTGATAGCTGA
>NZ_JALNTN010000030.1:0-13490 GCF_023161905.1 Pseudoalteromonas sp. 2CM41L | reverse complement strand
TGTGAAAGTAGGACATTGCCAGGCTCCAAATAAGAGAAACCCGTTGCAGCGATGTAACGGGTTTTTTGCTGTCTGGGATTTAATAAATAGTCAGACTCATGCCGCAATTAATACTCACATCTAAACTTATCACGTAGGTCGGGCGAGCGTAGCGACTCCCGACACAATGATAATATCCCATTTGCTATGTGACTCTTTACCGCTGTGGACACTACGACATTGCCAGGCTCCAAATACAAGAAAGCCCGACTCGAAAGAGCTGGGCTTTTTTACGTCTGCAGAAAAGTGAAAAATACATTGCAGATATTATTCGCACAGTCTCCACCACCTCCGTAGCGTGGGTTGAGTATCACGAAACCCGAGGATAAGGCTCGCCGCACATCTTTGTATGGTAAATATAGCGTTTCAGCAGTGAGCTTTACGAGTACTTTAGCGTAATTATGCTTGTGCGTAGTTAGATTTATTACCTAGCCAGCGATGAATTAAAGGGTCTATAAGGTCGGGGTTTTGCTTTAGCATTTGTTGTGCAATGGGCCTGACTTGATTTAGCGTGTGTTTATCTCGAGTAAGATCCGCTATTTTAAATTCTGCTAAGCCAGTTTGTTTAGTGCCGAGTACTTCACCTGGCCCACGTATTTCTAAATCTCGCTCTGCGATGACAAAGCCATCGTTACTGTCTCTTAATACACCTAAACGTTTTTGAGCGGTGTGAGAAAGAGGGGCGTGATATAACAGTACGCAATGCGAAGCGGTGGCTCCTCGTCCTACGCGCCCGCGTAATTGATGTAATTGTGCTAATCCTAAGCGCTCAGGATTTTCTATGATAATTAAACTGGCATTAGGTACGTCTACACCTACTTCTATTACAGTTGTTGCAACAAGCACGTGTATATTGCCTGCTTTAAAGTCGTTCATGATCGCTTGTTTTTCAGCGGCTTTCATACGGCCATGAACGAGCCCTACATTAAGCTCTGGCAACGCCTCTTTTAATTGTAATGCGCTGTCTTCAGCTGCTTGGCATTGTAGGGCTTCTGATTCGTCAATAAGGGTACATACCCAATAAACCTGTCTGCCTTGTTCATTACAGGCAAGCTTAACACGGTTTATTATATCGTCTCGGCGTGTATCAGGAATAGCAACGGTGGTTATAGGTGTGCGCCCAGGTGGTAACTCATCTATCACTGAGGTTTCTAAATCGGCATAGGCCGTCATAGCCAATGTACGCGGAATGGGGGTTGCGGTCATGACTAACTGATGAGGATAACAATTACCAAACTTGCCTTTCTCACGCAGTGAGAGGCGTTGATGAACACCAAAGCGATGTTGCTCATCTATGATAATCAATACTAAGTTATTAAACTTTACCTCGTCTTGAAATAGGGCGTGGGTGCCCACTATCATTTGCGCTTCCCCTGAGGCGATTTTTTCAAGTGTATTAGTACGCTCTTTCCCTTTAGTTTTACCGCCTAGCCAGGCAACGTTAATCCCAAGACTTTCAAACCATTGCTTGAAATTTATTCCGTGTTGTTCAGAAAGGATTTCTGTAGGTGCCATCAGGGCAACTTGAAAACCTTGTGCTATTGCTGTTAATGCACTTAATGCTGCAACCAGTGTTTTACCTGAGCCTACATCACCTTGTACTAATCGCATCATGGGGTAGGCATGCTGTAAATCCCCTTTTATTTCGGCTACAACTCTATTTTGTGCATTAGTCGGTGCAAAAGGAAGTTGCGCTAAAAATTGGCTCTCTAATGTATTTGTAGGACTTAGGGAAACTGCACTTACTTGCTGCCCTTGCTCGCGTACTTTTAATAAGCTTAAGTTTTGGGCAAGTAGCTCTTCAAATACTAAGCGTTGTTGTGCCGGATGCATACCTTGTTCAAGCGAAATAATGTCAACATCATTCGCAGGGCGATGAAGTAGCAATAAAGCTTCACTTAATTGCATATGTGACGGTTGCCATTTTTCAGGGATAAGCTCTTCAACAGAATACTTATGTAATAAATTGATGGCTTGTTCACTTAACGCTCTAATTGATAATTGTTTTAAGCCTTCGGTGGTTGAATACACGGGGGTTAGTGTTGCGGCGGTTGGTTGCTCGTTTGGAGTATCGCTAATGCTGTATTCTGGGTGGCTCATTTCAAAACCAACCCGCCCGCGTCTTACTTCACCAAAGCAACGGATTATTTTGCCACTGCTAAATGCGTTTTTTTGCGCTGCTGTAAAATTAAAAAACCGTAAAGTAAGCCTACCTGTACCATCGTTTATTTGCACCACTAACATACGCCGTTTACCAAAGGTCACTTGGCTTGTTTCTATTGTTGCCTCAACAGTGCAGTGGCTGTGTAAAGTAACATCGTTAATAGCATAAATACGGGTACGATCTTCATAGCGTAAAGGCAAATGAAAGAGCATATCTTGCACGGTAGCTATACCTAGCTTTTGTAGGCGTTCGGCCATTTTTGGACCTACCCCTTTAAGTTCTGTAATAGGGTATTGGCTTAAGCTAGGTTTAGACAATGTAGGCTCAAATCTGTTTATTTGTGAATGAGTTAAGTGTACTCACAGGTTTGCTAAGCATCAAGCATGTTTTAAAGCTTGCCAAAACTGCTCGTTAGCGACTATTTCACCTTCTTCATCGAGTGGTGGGTAAGGTAGGTTTTTTAATCTACATTGTTTAGCAATAACTGGGTGATACCCTTCAAAATACATAGGGTGTTTAATCTCTTCACTTAGCATATCGCGCTTATATAGCCCTGCTTTTTCTCGTTGCTGTTGTGCTTCAAATAAAATAAGCGCAGCAGCTACTGATACATTAAGTGACTGCACCATGCCTTGCATAGGAATAATAATATTTTGATCGGCGTGCTTTAGCGCGCGCTCAGAAATCCCCGTTTTTTCTTGGCCAACGATTATAGCTGTGGGTTTTGTGTAATCGATTTCTCTAAAATCTACAGCATCTTCGCTCAAGTGTGTTGCTAATATTTGTACATCTGGGTTGTGCTTTCGCATCATCGCAGCAGCATCATCAATATTTTTATGCAGGTGTGTTTCTAGCCAGTTTTTACTGCCGCCAGAAGTATTATTGGTCAGCCATTTTTGGTTTTCTGGCCATACAGCATGCACATGATGGCAACCTACTGCATCAGCACTTCTTACAATAGCTGAGAGATTATGATGTTTATGTACGTCTTCTAGGCAGACCGTTAAGTCTGTTTGGCGACGTGAGAGCACGTCTTTTATTCGTTGGTAGCGATTTTGCTGCATGGTGATCCTCTTTTTTGATAATTATACGTAATTTTATATATTAAGGCATTACTGTGCGGCTAATTGGATTTTGCAAAGAGATTAGGGTCTCGGTTGATTGAATCGCCTCTATAGCTTGTATTTTATTAATGAGCACGTCTTGCAGATGGTCGATAGACTTGGCCATTACTTTTATAAAAATGCTGTAGTTACCCGTGGTGTAATAAGCTTCAACTACTTCTTCTAATGCTTCTAGTTTAATCAGTGTTTCTGGGTAGTCGCGAGCGTTGTTTAAGTTAATACCGATAAAACAACATACATCGTAACCAAGTTGCTTTGTACTAATGCTTAATTGGGTGCCGGTAATGATGCCCGCTTGTTTCATTTTTTCTACGCGTACGTGAATTGTGCCGGCACTTACAGCAAACCGTTTAGCTAATTCTGCGTAGGCTGTACGGGCATTGGCCATTAGAGCGTGAAGTATCTGTTTATCGAGATTATCGATTTGATAATTTTCCATTATTTTTGCTTACTTAAATTAGTGAATCTACATTTTTATACCGTGTAAATTAATCGATTTTACATATTAAAGCTATTTTTATTATGGGTTATTGAATTAAATGTTTAAATCATTACAGTAACCTCATTAAGGGCGCCTGCAGGGTGTTTTTTCATTAATAAGCAAGTAACAATAACTGGGAATGAGGCCAATTATTATGAGTTCACACTATGTGCAGCAACAGCAGCAAATAAGTAAAGTTAAGCAGTTTTTTTCACAGCAATTAGAGCAGCAACTAGGGTTAGTTGAAGTTCAAGCTCCTATTTTGGCCAAAGTAGGTGATGGCACACAAGATAACCTGAGCGGCCACGAGAATGCAGTTGCTGTTAACGTAAAAGCAATTACCGATAGCAGCTATGAAGTTGTTCATTCGCTTGCTAAATGGAAACGTAAAACGCTAGCGACTTATGGCTTTTCTGTAGGTGAAGGTATTTATACGCAAATGAAAGCGTTGCGCCCAGATGAAGACTCATTAAGCCCAATACATTCTGTTTATGTTGATCAATGGGATTGGGAGAAGGTAATTTGCCAACGTACTGAACGTACGCTCTCTACATTACAAGACACAGTTAAAGCTATTTATACTGGCATTAAGCAAACAGAGCAGTTTGTAAGTGAAAGCTTTGGTATAGCCCCATTCTTAGCTAGTGAAATAACGTTTATACACAGTGAGCAATTACGCAAAATGTACCCTGACTTTAGCGCAAAGCAACGCGAAAAAGCCATTGCACAAGAGTACGGTGCGGTATTTTTAATTGGTATTGGTGGTGCATTAGGTGATGGCAAAATCCATGATGTACGCGCTCCAGATTACGACGATTGGTCTACCCAAACGATTGACGGATACACAGGATTAAATGGCGATATTTTAGTGTGGAACCCTGTGTTAGAAGATGCCTTTGAAATATCATCTATGGGTATTCGTGTAAGCCCTGATGTATTAAAAGCGCAATTGAGCATAACAGGCGATGAAGAACGCCTAGCATTCGATTGGCATAAAGCATTATTAGAAGAGGCTTTCCCACAAACAATTGGTGGCGGGATAGGGCAATCGCGCTTAGCAATGTTATTACTGCAAAAGCAGCATATTGGACAAGTCCAAGTAGGTGTATGGCCAAAGCAAACGCACGATACGGTAAGTGGCTTACTGTAAATTATAAAGGGCGCTAAATGCGCCCTAATGTGTTTTAAAGTTTATTTCTACTTTATTGTTTTGTAGGTTTATATTGCAAGGTGGGTAGTTGCGGGTAGTTTTTAATACTTTATCAAAAATATGGATCTCTACCCCTGAGTGTAATGATGTATTAACGACGAGATTTGCATCGCTTAGTAGGTCGTGGAGTTCATGATCTAGGCTAGATAACTTTTTCTCTAGCTGCTCTGCTTGTTGGCAGTAATGCTGTTGTGTTGCGCCAATTTTTTTAATGAGCAGATTCTTTTTTTCTATATCTTTTACTTTATCTGCTTTTTCAAGTGCAGCTTGAAGGGTATCAAGCTGCTCATCGGTTTTTGCTAAGTCTTTAAAGCAGTTATCTGTGTCGGCCGTTATTTCAGCGCCGGATGCGGCTAAATTGATTGCCATTTTTGCGCCTGATTCATTACCTATTTCGCCAGCAATTAACACGGTTGCATCAAGAATCTCTCCACCAAAAATTTTCCCTTTGGGTAACTCTGTTTGGCCAACTTGTAATAAGTGTTTTGCTTTAATAGCACAATGGCTGGCTTGGCGGTCTATAAAAATGTTTTTGCCCTGCATATAACAGTATTGTGCGTGAGATACATGAACATCACCTTCACTTTTAATAGAGCACGACAATGTTTTATCTTCGAGCTTTTGATGGCCAATAATGCCTTGCTTTACAGTAATGTTTCCGCCGGCTGATAATTCGCCAGATTCAACCGTGCCAAAAACAGTAATGTCGCCTTTTGCGGTGACTCGCATTCCTGGGTCAATGTTTTTAGTCACAATAACACTGCCTTCAAAATCAATATGGCCGCTTTTAACATCTACATCAGAGATGGTAAAAATATCATCAACTCGCATACCGTTAGGTATTTCTACGGGGACCCCCGCAGTTGTAGAAACAAGCTCGAGCGGATTTGTTTTTGATATTTCGGCGCCTTCGCCTGCCACTAACTTTTTATTTTCACCGGGTTTAGCCGGTAGTATGTCACCTACTACAGTGAATCCTTCTTTACCGGGAGTTGCAGGTTGCTGGCGGATCAGTACAGTGCCGGGCTCTACGCTTGCCAGTTTACCAAAGTCGCGCATATCAACACTGCCATCTTCCTTCATTTTTGGTGCTTTTAGGCGATCTTTGAGGGTTTCTACCATAGCTACAAATTTTGTTGCTGTGCCTTCGGCTGGCAGGCGGCCTTTGGCTAGAATTCCTTTTGCCACTGTACCAGGGGGTAAGTTAAATTGTTTATCTAAAAGCTGCTCTAAAAAAGCTTGTTTGTAACCACGTACAACCCCTGCTTTTATGAGTTGTTTTTTGCCCTCTTCTAACGAAAGTACTTTACCACCATAAGCTAAGGTTAGCTCACCTATGGCTTGCATTTTATCTTCACTTAACGTTACCACAAGCGATGCATCGTGCTTACTTGCTACAACCAAGGTTGGCTCATTATTTTGCGCTTTAAAAAAATTATCAATAGCCTCGTGGTCAATTTTGCATTCGCAAAACGTCGACTTCTCGAGTGCATCAATTATAAAAGCGGCGCTAGGTGGAGCGTGCTTACTTACATCAAGTAATACGTTCCCATTATTGGCAAGCTTAAACACTAGTTAATCCTTTTCTACTACTTAAGTTAAGATTGATTTTATTGCATGATTACAGAGTGCTAGATATTTACATGTGAGTCAAGAAAGGGCGATAAACAAAGGCTAGCAGTAAAAAATAGAGCTATAAAGGGGGTTTATAGCTCTGTATTTATTAATTAGTTGAAGGAAGTTCCATAATGCCGTCAATTTCAACTTGTGCGCCTTTTGGTAAAGCACGTACACCTAGTGCTGCACGGGCAGGATAAGGCTGCTTGAAATATTGGCTCATTACTTCATTAACAGTGGCAAAGTTTGATAAGTCTGTTAGGTAAATATTAATTTTAACAAGATCTTGGATTTTACCGCCTGCTTCTTCGCACACCGCTGTAATGTTTTTAAATACTTGATGTGTCTGCTCGCTAAAGTCTTCTGAAACCATTTCCATTGTTTCTGGGACAAGTGGAATTTGTCCAGATAAATAAACGGCAGTACCTACTTTAACCGCTTGGCTATAAGTGCCGATAGCAGCAGGTGCTTTTTCGGTAGAAATAAATGCTTTATTCATGAGTTTCCTATTTTACTTTTTACGATAGACTCTTTGCACATCAGGCATCACGCGAATGCGGCGCATAATATTAGCAACGTGGACGCGGTTTTTAACGGTAACGCCCAAGTCTATCACATATAAATTACTTTCTTTTTCGTCGGTAGTGATCTCAACAATGTTAGCTTGGGTTGTAGCAACAACATTTGTGAGTTTAGCTAAAGCCCCTTGGTGATTAATTATTTCCACCCGTAGCGCAGCTATATATTCTTTTTCTGGATTGTCATCCCATTTTACAACCAGGTATTTTGAGCGTTCGTTTTCCCAGCCGCGAATATTTTTACATTCTTGGCGGTGAACGGTAAGCCCTTTACCTTGGCTAATATGTGCAGTGATGGCATCCCCAGGTACAGGTCGGCAACACTTAGAATAATTAACCAACATGCCTTCGGTACCAATAATGGTTGCTTTGGCTTGTTTGCTAATATCTGACAAGTCGTCGCTTTCTTCTTGCAATAAGCGTTTAGCGATTAACACGCTCATTAAGTTACCTGCGCCTATTTCTACCAGTAATTCTAATACTGTAGATAGTTCGTGCTCTTCGAGTACGCGGGCTATGTTTTCATCGGCAATGCTGTCGAGCTTATTTTCACCCAAGGCAGAATCGAGTAAGCGTCGGCCTAATAACAGTGCTTCTTCTTGGTGTTGGCTCTTAAGGTAGTTTCTTATTCCTAAACGGGCTTTACCTGTAACTATAAAGTTTAACCAGGTTGCATTAGGGTGTGCACCCGAGCTGGTAATAATTTCAACACTTTGCCCAGTATCTAAGGCTTTGCTTAGCGGGTAAGGTTTACGGTTTACTCTAGCACCTACACAAGTGTTACCTACATCAGTATGCACCGCGTAAGCAAAATCAACCGCGGTAGCGCCCATTGGCAACTCTACTATGCGGCCATCGGGGGTAAATACGTATATTTCTTCTGGGAACAGCTCGGTTTTAACGTTCTCGACAAATTCGAATGATGAGCCGGCACTTTGCTGAAGCTCCAGTAAACTTTGCATCCATTGACGTGCACGCTGTTGAGCTGTGTTACCCGCGCCATCACCGGCTTTTTTATACATCCAGTGCGCAGCAACCCCTTTATCGGCCATGTGATCCATGTCATGCGTACGCACTTGTATTTCTACCGGAATGCCGTGTGGGCCTACTAATGACGTATGCAAAGACTGATAACCATTTGTTTTAGGTACGGCTATATAATCTTTAAAACGCGTTTCGATAGGTTTATACAGGTTATGTGCTACACCTAACACGCGATAACAGGTATCCATTGCATCTACGTTTATTCTAAAGGCGTAAATATCCATTACCTCATTAAAAAGCAGCTCTTTATTAAGCATTTTTTTATAAATGCTATAAAGGTGTTTTTCGCGCCCAGAAACCGTAGCCTTAATACCAGACTCTTCAAGACGTGCTTCTATTTCGGTTTGAATGTTAGAAATAACTTCTTTGCGATTGCCTCGCGCTTTTGCCACTTCAGATTTAAGTGCGCGATGACGCATAGGGTATAAAGCCTGAAAACCTAAATCTTCTAGCTCATTTTTAATATCGTGAATACCTAAACGGTTTGCAATAGGTGCGTAAATTTCAAGTGTTTCACGGGCAATACGACGGCGCTTATCAGGGCGTAGAGCACCTAATGTACGCATATTGTGAGTACGATCGGCCAGTTTAATTAAAATAACCCGAATGTCTTGGGTCATAGCCATGATCATTTTTCGGTAGTTTTCAGCTTGGAATTCTTTTTTGTCTTTAAAGCTGAGCTTATCGAGCTTACTTACCCCTTCAACAAGTTCGGCAACCGTATCGCCAAATATTTCGGCTAAGTCCTGTTGGCTAAAATCGGTATCTTCAATAACGTCATGCATTAGCGCGGCCATAAGTGTTTCATGGTCAAGGTGCATGCCAGCAAGAATTTGGGTTACTTCAACAGGGTGAGTAATGTACGGCTCGCCGCTTGAGCGAGTTTGCCCCTCGTGAGCCTCTCGGGCTACCACGTAGGCTTTTTGCACTAGCTCTACTTCAGCAGCAGGCAAGTATTCAGATATTTTCTTTTTAAGACCTTCAAAAAGATACATTCACACTCCAATGTTCTCGTGAAGCAATAAGTAACGGTAAGTAATAGAATATACGATGAAAAGAGGGGATTGCCAACGGCTAGAGTAGAAATACTGAGCCGTTGACTAAATCAAACCGGGTGGTTGATTATTGATTACCGCCAACAATAGCAGCAACCGCAGCTAATTCAGCTGCTTCTTGGTGTTGTTGTTCTTCACGGTCAATAACGTCCATTGATGAACTATCAACTAAACCTTTTTCGATTTCACGTAGAGCGATAACGGTTGGTTTGTCATTTTCAGCGTCTACTAGTGGGTCTTTACCACCAACAGCAATTTGGCGGGCACGACGAGCCGCAACTAAAATTAAGTCAAAACGATTACCAATTGCATCTACTGCATCTTCAACTGTTACGCGAGCCATCTCAGCACTCCAAAATAATTTAAAAGCAAAGGCGTAGTTTACTGCAAGCAGCTTGTTTCGCCAATAGCCAGTGGTTAATTTTTACCAGTTTTCCCTGTAAAGGGCATAAATGGCTTATTTAAGTAAGTTTGTAATTAAATCGTGATGACGACTAGCTTGGGCTTTTAAGGTTAAGCGCTGCGCTAATACGATAGTTTCAATATTGCTAAGGGCGGTTTCAAAATCATCGTTAACCACAACATAATCATATTCATTGTAGTGCGATGTTTCTGATTGCGCTTTGGCCATACGCCCAGCGATGACCTCGGCAGAATCTTGGCCTCGGTTATTTAAGCGCTGCTCAAGCTCTGCTTTTGAAGGAGGCAAAATAAAAATTGTTTGCACGCTAGGCATAATTTCACGCACTTGCTGCGCACCTTGCCAGTCAATATCTAAAAATACATCAATACCGGCATTCAGCTGCGACTCAATAGCCTGCTTTGAGGTACCGTAGTAATTATCGAATACTTGCGCCCATTCAAAAAAATCATCTTTGGCAATTAATGCTTTAAATTCATCGGCGCTTACAAAGTGATAATGCACCGCATTTTCTTCACCAGGGCGAGGGCTTCGGGTGGTATGCGAGACCGATACTTTCATATCTGCATGTTTTTTTAATAACGCCGTGATTAAGCTAGATTTACCCGCACCAGAAGGTGCCGATAAAATAAATAAATTTCCGCGAGTTTGAGCCATGTTTTTCTCTACTTAAAATAAACAGGCTTGGACTAAATCAATAATCCAAGCCTTTAATTACGCTATTGTACTTTATTTAACTAATTGTGCTCAAGTAAGTAGCACACAAGTACAATTACTCAATATTCTGGATCTGCTCTCTCATCTGCTCAATAAGCACTTTTAGCTCTACAGCTGCATTAGTAATATCGCTATTAATAGACTTAGAGGCTAGGGTGTTTGCTTCGCGGTTAAACTCCTGCATCATAAAATCTAAACGGCGGCCACACGCGCCACCTTTATTAAGAATTTTTTTAGTTTCTTTTACGTGCGATTTTAAGCGGTCGAGTTCTTCGGCAACATCTTGCTTTTGCGCAAGGTAAATAAGCTCTTGTTCAAGGCGAGATTCGTCAATGTCGGTTTTTAAGTCTTCAAGCTTTTGATTAAGCTTTTCACGCTGCCACTTTGCTATTTCTGGTAAGTGACTTTCTACTACAGTAACTTGCTCAAGTATGGCATCAAGGCGAGTGGCAATCATTTCTTCTAAATTTGCGCCTTCATCGCCACGGGCTGATTTAAAATCTTCAACTACTTGGTCAAAGCCCGCTATAAGTGCTTTATTAACGGTATCTAAATCGAGCTCCTGTGCTTCCATTACGCCAGGCCAGCGCAGTATATCAACTGGGTTAATGTCGCCACTGCTTTGTTGCTGCACCCATTTAGCACTATTTATTAGTTGCTCAGCAAGTGACTCATTAATTGATAGCTCACCCACGTGTGCTGGATTTGCAACAAACTTTAAAAATACTTCAACTTTACCGCGTTGCAAATTTTTACGTAAACGCTCACGAATTACCGGCTCCATGCCACGAAATTGCTCTGGTGCGCGAATAAACGTTTCAAGGTAGCGCTGGTTTACTGAACGAATTTCCCAGGTGCCAGTGCCCCAATCGCCTTTAATTTCGCGACGCGCATAAGCAGTCATACTGTGGATCATGGATAAGTTCCTAAAATTTATTAATACAATATTGCGATGATTATACCGTAACACTGCTTAACCTCTAGAGAAAATTTATTACGCTGAATATTTTACAATCAGCATGGCATCTACCTGCACATGCACTTATAATGTCGCAAATTCAGAATTAAGGGGATCGTCAATGCGTCCAAGCGAAAGAACACCTAACCAAATTAGACCGGTATCATTTACACGTAATTACACATTACACGCTGAAGGCTCAGTACTTGTTGAGTTTGGTAATACCAAAGTACTTTGTACTGCTACGGTTGAAGCAGGTGTACCACGTTTTATGAAAGGCCAAGGTAAAGGTTGGATCAACGCTGAATACGGTATGCTACCGCGCTCAACGCATACGCGTAACGCACGTGAAGCAGCACGTGGTAAACAAGGCGGTCGTACTATGGAAATTCAACGCTTAATTGCTCGCGCATTAAGAGCTGCAGTAGATTTAAAAGCGCTTGGCGAAAACACCATTACAATTGACTGTGATGTGATTCAAGCTGATGGCGGAACGCGTACTGCATCTATCAGTGGTGCATGCGTGGCTTTAGTTGATGCACTTACTCACATGCGCGCTAAAGGAATGATCAACTCAAACCCGCTTAAGCACATGATTGCTGCTATTTCGGTAGGTATTTATAAAGGCCAACCAATTAGTGATTTAGAGTACCTTGAAGATTCTGAAGCCGAAACCGATATGAACGTAATTTTAACTGAAACAGGTAAAATTATTGAAGTACAAGGTACCGCAGAGGGCGAACCATTCTCGTTCGACGAATTAGATGAGCTACTTACACTGGCTAAACATTCAATCCGTGAAATTATTGACGTTCAAAAACAAGCGTTAGCATAAGCGAGTACCCCAATGAAAGATTATCAAAAAGAGTTTATTGAATTTGCTTTAGAAAAGCAGGTTTTAAAATTTGGCGAGTTTACCCTTAAATCAGGTCGTACAAGCCCATACTTTTTTAATGCTGGCCTTTTTAACACAGGACGTGATTTAGCACGTTTGGGTCGTTTTTATGCATCAGCCCTTGAAGACGCCGCAATAGAATACGACGTTTTATTTGGCCCAGCTTATAAAGGTATTCCTATTGCAACCACTACCGCAGTAGCGCTGGCAGATCACCATGATAAAGATGTACCTTATTGCTTTAACCGTAAAGAGAAAAAAGCACATGGTGAGGGTGGTACATTAGTAGGTTCTGCATTAACGGGCAAAATTATGCTGGTGGATGATGTGATCACCGCAGGCACTGCGATTCGTGAATCAATGGAAATCATTGCCGATAACGGCGCAGACCTAAGTGGTGTACTAATAGCACTTGATCGCCAAGAAAAAGGCAAAGCTGAGCTTTCAGCTATTCAAGAGGTTGAGCGCGACTTTAATACCAAAGTGATCTCTATTGTAAAATTAGCTGATCTTATTAGCTACCTTGAGAGCCAAGGTACAATGGACGAGCATTTAGCATCAGTTAAAGCATACCGAGATCAATACGGTATTGCCTAACTAAAAAAAGCCTCGCAATTGCGGGGCTTTATTTTGACCACAGTAAATAGAGCTAATAATGAAAGATGTATTTAAACCTAACGGCCTTGGTATAAAGCGTATATTTAAAGCAACGTATTGTTCGTACCTTGGTTTTAAAGCGGCCTTTATAGAAGAAGCGGCTTTTAGGCAAGAGTTGCTACTTAGCATTATTTTGCTACCCATTTCTTTTTGGCTAGCTTCATCGGTATTACATTGGGCATTGTTAGTAAGTACATTACTGATCATATTGATTGTGGAATTACTTAATTCAGCAATAGAAGCGCTCACTGATCGCGTAAGTACAGAGCGCCATGTATTATCGGGGCGTGCGAAAGATATGGGATCTGCAGCGGTAACACTCTCATTAATGATCCTTACGATCGTGTGGGGTGCTAGTTTGTATATCAAGTTATTTCAGTAAACCCTCTATATAAACCAATTAATGCACCTAAAATGTTAATAAAGTGCTAGTTATGTTGTGTTTTTAGCGCATTTAGCTCAAATACTCAGCGAACAGTCATTTATTTCAAGTTTTCTTCAAAAAAGGGTTGATCTGTTTTCGGATCTCC
>NZ_JALNTN010000002.1:343072-435741 GCF_023161905.1 Pseudoalteromonas sp. 2CM41L | reverse complement strand
GTAAGCTGTAAGCTGTAAGCTGTAAGCTGTAAGCTGTAAGCTGTAAGCTGTAAGCTGTAAGCTGTAAGCTGTAAGCTATAAGCTATAAGCTGTAAGCTGTAAGCTGTAAAAAATATACAAAAGCGTTGCTCTAGGGCTACGCTTTTTTATTAGCGTTTATTCAATGAAGTACAGTGAAGCACAGTGACACGTTACATAATTAATTAACCATAAGCGCCACTTGAATATATAAGCTCGTAACTGTGGCTATAAATTTCTAAAATATTGCCAAACGGGTCTTCCATGTAAATCATGCGGTATGGTTTTTCCCCTGGGTAATAATAGCGCGGCGCTTTCATACGCTTTTTACCGCCCGCGGCCACTATTTTATCAGCGAGTCCTTCTACATCAGGGTCTTGTACGCATAAATGAAATATTCCCGTTTTCCAATACTCAAAATTATTTTTTGGGTTTTGCTGATTTTTAAATTCAAATAGCTCAACCCCCACCCTATCCCCTGTTGATAAATGGGCTATTTTAAAACTGCCCCACCCAGCACCAAATACATCAGTACACATTTCACCAATCGGTGATTTATCTTCTGTTATTTGTGTGGGTTTCATAATTAAATACCAGCCCAGCACTTCAGTATAAAATTTAACAGCTTGCTCTAAGTTTGGCACTGACACACCAATATGCGAAAACGTTCGTGGATAAGGCATTGGCGAATCAGCTAAGCCATTTGCTTGCTCGCCTTTATCAGCTGCTTGCAGGTTGGCATTAGCATTTAAACTTGTAAATAGCATAGGCAGCGCGGCAGCACCCAACCCAGCAGCCGATAACTTCATAAAGTCTCTACGATTTAACTCTTTTTTATTCATGGCATGTTCCTTAACGGCAAGGGCGTTAAATGTAATTAAAGGAATTAATTAGCCATGATAAATGAATGTAGTAAGGACAAAAAATTATCAAATATGATATTAATGATTACGTTTTGTGATGGTGGTTGGAAGGAGTATTTAATTCATATAGTGTTATTTGAATCAACACTATATGAATTATTGGCTTTAATTATGCAATTGCGCTTTGTCGCATGCTTTTCTCTATGGATAGGCTTTCTCGATATTCAGCAGCTTCTGCTTTCAGCGTCCAATGAACATCTAAAATACCACTCGCTTCTACAGCTTGTTTCACTTCAGATATAGTTGTTTTAAAAAACTCTTTTCTTGAGTTAATCTTATTAACTGAGCATAAGTTGAAACGACGATGAAGTTCTTTTTCCAAAGTTGGTGCGTCCTCACTAAATATCATTGCATGAACATCAAAAGAAAACGGGACAGATGCATCTCCAAGCTCTTTAACACGGTCCATTGGTTCTAACCTTCGAGTCATACCTATTTTAAATACTTCTTCACCAAAACTACCAATGTTACTGATGACATAAACATGACCACGTCTAGTTTGTTGTGCCATAGAAATAGCTCTTTGTCCTTTATCCTCAGCTTCTTTTAATTGATTTTCTAAATCAAACAACTTGGCTTCATAGTCAGCTTTTTGTTCATCATTGGCAGCTAAAAGCTCTTCCCTGACTTTTTTTAGCGCTTTTTGAATTAATCGTTCTTCCTTCTCAGCTTCTTTTCTTGCTTTTTCGATATCTCGTAGCGCTTTTTCCTCTTCACGTATCTGTGCCCGAATTTCAGCTTGTTCTTCTCGTTCAATTCTTTTAAGTTCACTGACCGCGACTGCCCACTTAAGCTCTGTTAAACGAGCATTTAAATACTTTTCATTAATCCGCGCACTACGAAACGGTACGCCATTGTGATTTACTAATGCAAAAGCATCTAAAATTTCTTGGTTTATCTTCCCAAAATTGTCGTGTTTTACTTTGGATAATGCACTATCTACTTTGCCGTTAAAAGCATCAACTACAAAATGTATTGCGTATGTTTTTCTATGGTGCTCGACATAATCGCAATCGCCTGCAAAACCATCTTTAACCATTTGGCGGATGTTTTGACGTATTAATTTTAACTCGACTCCAGCCTCTTTATGGCTAAATTCATCAGCTAAATCATCTAAAACTGAGTGATTTGGTATTATGTAGTCGTCTTTATAGCCATCGATAGTATTTCGCATAGCTTTAATTGCTTGTTCATAGATATCTGCTTTTTCTTTAGCCTCGTAAGCATCACCAGCAATTTCTTTAGCTTGCTTAACTGCAAATGATGTAATTCGATCTGCCTCTTGATTAGCCTCAAGGCGAATTTTCTCAGCTTTTTCTTTTGCTTCTTTAAGCTTTTGGTTCCCTTCGGCTTTATACCCTTTCAGGGTTTCTCTTGTAGTAACAGCTTCTAGTTCAATGTCATTCGCTAAATCCATTGCATTTTGTTTTATAGTCTTTGCTTCCAACTCAGCTTTTTCTAGAAGGTCTTTAATATAGTTTTCTACTTGAATAATTGGGCTGTATTTATCAAGTAACTCTTTATTTTTAATTGATGTGTTCTTAATTTCTGCTCTTGACACATCAAGCTTGTCATTCAATGAATCTATATTTTTTTTAGATTGCTGCTTTAGGTTTTTAACCGTGCTGTACCAGCTAAAACAAATGATTAAAACTACAAATGCGAGTATTGAACTAAGAAGTTCCATATCTAAATCCTTTTATTAAATTAACTACAGACCGTATCACAGATTAGCTGTACTTGATAAATGTATAGCAATACAAACCCACTCTTAAAAGCATTTGAAAATAATGGGGCTGGTAGTTTTATAAGAGTTCTCTGTTTAAAATTAAGTGGCTAAATACCAATCTATTTGATAAAAAGATAAAAAAGGAGAATTTAATTTTGAGTAAGGCAATCAAGTTTAGAGTGTATTTAGTCGCATTGATTATATGTGTTATTGGCTTTATGTTTTCACCAGCGAGTAGCCAGTTTTATACAAACCCGTTTTATATTGGCAGTTTTATTTTTGCAATCGCGCTGATTATGAATGTTATTAATTACTTTTGCCCAAATTGTAAGAAAAACCAGGTAATGCTATCAGCTACTAGCTATCGCCTGCCAAAAAATAAATGCTATCACTGCGGGGAAGAAATTAATTAGCCTTTTCGGATGGCGCTTTGCTTATCCGACCTACGCGTTTAAATAAGCTGGTGTGGTGGTTTATATAAAGAGTGAGCAATGAAGTTGTGGTGTTGGGTTTCGTTTCACTCAACCCAACCTACTAGAGAACCTGAGGGGTCAGAACCTGAGGGGTCAAATCTTGACTTCATACATCATAAATTAATTAGCCATTTATATTCGCCGAAACTTAAATAAGTTACTGCGTCGGATGGCGCTTCGCTTATCCGACCTACGCGTTTAAATAAGCTGGTGTGGTGGTTTATATAAAGAGTGAGTAATGGGGTTATGGTGTTGGGTTTCGTTTCACTCAACCCAACCTTGTATCTACGTAATATAACTTAACACCGAGCAGCTTATCGCTTACAGCTAAGCACTTACAGCTGCTCTTGCGCTTTAGCTAATCCCTAAATACTTATGTACCTGCACTGATAAGCGCCAGTTTTTGGCAATACAGGTGTCTATGGCTAATTTGGTGGCTGATACTTTTTGGCTGATTGGCTGTAAGTAAACAAGTTTAGGGTTAACACCTGTTTTGGCAAATAGCGCTTCAAGCTCTTCTACGTGCTTTTGCATCGCTACTGGGTGCTTTATCTCGTTGGCGCGCTTCATGGCGCTGGTAAGTACTTCGTAGCCGCCGCGCATGTTTATTTTAGGCGATACGGTAACCCAGGTTTGCTCAGGGGCGAGTATTTCAAAGGTGCCGCTGGTTTCTATTTGTGTTGTAAAGCCGTTATCGTGCAATAGCTGACACACTGGGTTTAAATCGTACATACACGGCTCGCCGCCGGTAATTACAACATGCTTTGCTGTATAGCCACGCGATTTAAACAGCTCAAGTACTTGCTCGGCGCTGGCATCGGCCCAATGATCTGAATCGGCTTTTTTTTCTACCGTTTCATCAAGCGATACTTTGTACACGTTATCGACTTCCCAAGTTTGTTTAGTATCACACCATGCGCAGCCCACTGGGCAGCCTTGCAAACGCAAAAATATTGAGGGTGTGCCGGTAAAACTTGCTTCACCTTGGATGGTTTCAAACACTTCATTAATTTTGTACAAAAGAGATCTCACTTACTGCCTAGCTGCAAAATTGCTACTATAAAAGACGAAAAAGCGCTGCCCAAAAATTGTTATTTAAGCTGCGGCCGTGTAGTATATCGCGCCCTGATATAAACCTCTATTAAAACTAAAGAGCAATCCAGATATGACGCAAAAAGTAGTTGTTATTTATTCCGGCGGTATGGATTCGTTTACCGTATTAAATAAAGCCTTACAACAAGGCCATGATGTTTATGCCCTTTCATTTGACTATGGTCAGCGTCATGTTAAAGAGCTTGAAGTGGCTGCAAACGTGTGTGAAAAACTTAATGTTCCACATAAAATTGTAGATATATCAGCTATTAACCAGCTTATTGGTGGCTCATCACTAACTGATGATATTGATGTACCAGAAGGTCATTACGAAGAAGAAAGCATGAAAAGCACCATAGTGCCTAATCGTAACATGATTTTGCTTTCGCTGGCGGTTGGTTACGCTGTGTCTTTAAAAGCAAGCAAAGTATATTATGGCGCGCATTCGGGCGATCATGCTATTTACCCTGATTGCCGTCCTGAGTTTGTGCAAAAAATGGATGATGTATGTCGTATTGCTAACTACGACGCTGTAGAAATTTTTAGCCCGTACTTAAATAACACCAAAATTGATATTTTAACCGATGGCATAAAAATGGGCTTAGACTACAGCCAAACATGGACTTGTTATAACGGACGCGAAAAAGCCTGTGGTAAATGTGGCGCCTGCCAAGAACGTTTAGAGGCATTTTCGCTTAATAACGTCACTGATCCAATCGAGTACGAATAACCGCTAGTTACGGGGTTTTCAGTGAAAGCACGGTTAATTTATTAGCGCTGAACGCAAAAAGGCTATCATCTCGATAGCCTTTTTTGTATTTTCTTGTAAATTACAACCAGCGTTTTACTTTGTTTTTATACTCTATAAATTCTTGGCCAAATAATTTGCTAAGCGCCCGCTCCTCAGGAATTATTTGAAAAAACGTTAAATAAGCAATAAACCCAGCAACACATAAAAGTGCCCACAGCGAACTAAGCCAAATACCCCAGCCAGCTAAAATAAACGCAAAGCCCACATACATAGGGTTACGTGAAATTTTATATACGCCACTGGTTACCAACTTTGATGCTTGCTCGGGCTTATTTGGATTAACTGTGGTACGTGCAAGTTTAAAGCTCAGCACACCGGCTATACAAAATGCGCACCCTATAATGACTAAGCTTGCTGCTAGGTAGGCAATAAACGCTGTAAAATCAATCACACTGTAATGCGCTATTAACGCCATAATGCCTGCAAAAACGAGCACGACAATAACCGGAGGTATTTTATTATTTAACATAGCAACTCACTGTATTGATTATAAAATAAAGTTCTATAAGTCTGTAAACACTATACCCGTTTGCATTAATACACAATTAAATACAAGGTTAACGCTGGCATAGAGCGCGTTAAAACTGCTGATTAAAGCAACACAATAAAAATGTTGGCTTTAAAGTCACACGGTTTAATCTCAAATAGACTTATTGATTACGCCATTAGTTATTAAACAATAACGCAGGTGTATCAATGATGAACACAACTCCACGCTGCAATCGACAAATAAAGTTACAATTGTCAGGTTTAACCGCTGCTAAATATGGTTATACTTTATGCAACTGTTAAAAATATAAAAAGGAAGTGGTTATGTCAGGCACTACAATGATAGTACTTATTGTGCTTATATCGGTTGGCTCTGGGGTTATTTACGATATGTACAAAAAGCACCTTGAATTTAAACACAAAATGCAAGATAGCAACCAAGATGCAAATAAACAACTGGCCGAGGTAAGTGCCCAAGTGGTTGCTTTAAAAGAGCGCGTGCAAACGCTTGAGGCCATAGTGACAGACTCAAGCTACACCACAAAAGAAGAAATTAACCGCCTTTAAAAACGATACAAATGTGCATTTTCTGGCTGCTCTATACCGTGGGCAGCTAAAAACCCATCTATAGCTTGGCCGCAACCTTGTGGCGCACGCGAACTATCAATTTCAAAATTAAGCTTATTAGCATGTTGCTTGCCAAGTGAGCACAGCCCCAACACTTTTGGCGAGCGCATTGCCACACTAAGTGCACCTATTTTTTCAACGCAATTATGTTTACTAAATCGGGCAAACCCCTGGTATTTAAATTGCTCACTTACATACTCATTACTAATATCAACCAGGGCATTAATAAGGCCATGTAAAAAGCTATTTGCGCTGCTATCACTGGTTAAAAATGAAAAGGTTTTATTATTAAATTCTGTAAGCTGGCAAGTATTGCAGTGTAATTTTAAGGTGTATAACCACTGCTGCGAGCTTATTTGCTGCAAAGCACTTAGCGATACCTTATCACCTGCAAATACTACCCGTTTTAATAACTGCTCAATAGTACAATGTTGCTCATTGCTCTGCGCCGCGTGTGCAATAACAAGCTCTGCATTTTGTGCCATAACCGGTAAATCATGATGATTATTAAATGGCGTGCTGGTGGTATTATTGCTGTGAGTAAGTTGAAACAGCTCTCTTACCTCGTGCTCTCGCGCTATTTTAAGCGCTAAAAACGCTGTTTGAATAAGCTCGGAGGTTGGTAAGTTTTCCTCTACTATCCAGCGCCTGCCAAACAGTAATTTTTTTGCTGTGCCCTCACCCGCATAACTACTGGTTTTGTAATTATCGGGGCTTAGTACGGCAACTTGTAAATAAAGTTGCTCATCTTTTTGTGCAGCAAGCACTCTAAAGTGCGCTGAAAAACTTATATTTTGAAGCACTTGATTAACGCTTTGTAAGGTGTGTTTATAGCGTAAAAAGTGCTGTGGAACTATCCAGCTGTTATTAGCAAGTTGCACTAATGGAGCATACGAAATTGGCTGCTCGTAGCTGTTTTGCCATTTTTGCTCTGCACTGAGCAGCGGCTCAATGCGACTTTTTTTATCTGACATACATAAACCAAATAAACTCGCGCAAGGCGATATAATCTATGTTGATGTTACGTTTTTGCGCCTTGCATTAGATCACACTATTAGCGCTAAATAAGCCATTTTTAAGCGTCGCTGAGCTTTTTATAATCTGTTATAACTTTTTGATAATAAAGCTCATCTTTATTAAGCATTTTATTATAATGAGTGAGTAACTGTTTAAGGTATTGCTTGTGCGATGCATTATTTAAATCCCACATGCTGTTACCGGTAGATGTGAGCAACGCTGTGCTACGTTGACTTACCTCTATAAGCTCATAATAGCGGTTGTTTTCAGTGATTAATTGCTCGCTTTCAAGGCCTAAGCCTAATTTGGCTAAACCACTGCGCAAATGATAAGTATGGTGTATAGGGCAAACTATAAAGCGGGTGCTTGCTACTGATGCAGCGCAATTGTTTTTAATAATGCCAGTAACAAGTTTTAGTAACAGCTCGCCGCCAACACCTGCAATAACCACAGTATTTAACGCATTTGGAACGAGCTTTATTTCTCTGACATCTTGGCAATGTACTTTATATTGCACATCACTTGGCAGTGTTTGGCTAATATTTGTAAGGTGCTCGCTCAGCTCGGCCATTATTTTATCTACCACATCGACAAAATTAACCTGTTTTGCAGCGCGGCGCTTTAATAGTGCAATGCCTAAGTAACCATGATCGCAGCAGCAATCCCAAATAACATCAACGGGGTTAGTAATTAACGCATTAATTGCGTTTAAACGCTTACTCAGTTTCATTTAATACCAATTAGCTTAATTAAGTGATCTATTTTGAGGCTGGAAAAACGTGTTGATAGCTAGGCAAAAAATTCGCTATTTAGTTGTTCTAAATGAGAGTTTTTTAACACAGATAGCGACACGTTTAGCCCCTTAAAATGATTAAGTATTATTGCGAATTGGTATAAGTTGCGGTATGCGCCGTTTTATACACTAACGCTTTTAAGCTTTTATTGCTGTCTACTTCTACAAAACGGGCCGTTGGTGCAAGGCGCTCAACAAATTCTATTGCTCCTTGGGTGTGCTCGTTTATTAAAGCTTTAAACGCATCTTCGCTAAGCTCTGGGCTATTAGCGCATAATAAAAGCTGTGTGGTATCGCACAGTAGTTCGGGCAATCTGCGCAGCACCTTTTGGTAATCTTTAGTTAGAATAAAGCTGCCCTTTTGAAAGCTTGGCGGGTCTACAATAATTAAATCAAACGGCGCTGCTTTTTTTAATTTACCAAACGACTTTAAAATATCGTGCGGTAAAAAACTCACTCCGCGCTCAAAACCATTAAGTTGATGGTTTTGCTTACCTACTTTAAGTACGCCTTTGCTCATATCCATGTTCATAACATGATCAGCCCCGCCTTGCATTGCCGCAAGCGAAAAACCACACGTGTATGAAAACAAATTAAGTACTTTTGCATGTTTACTATTGGCAGAGACAAACTCACGTCCACTTCGCATATCGGGGAATATTCCGGTGTTTTGGCGGCTTGTTAAATCCACTAAAAAACCAATGCCGTTTTCTTTTACCACATGTGGCGAGGGAAGATTACCATGCACTAAACGATTACTGCTTTGTACACCCGCGCGCTGTTGATACACCAATGCAGATATTAATTCAGGGTGATGCTGCTGCGCCCACGCCCAAAGGGTACTGGTCAGTGTATTTAACGTTGCTTCGTCAATTTCTTCGTACGAAATTAAAAACAAGCTTGGCGGATAAAAGTCTAAATTAATATGGCTTAGCGATGCCACGCTATGGCCGCGACCATGAAATACGCGGCATAGTTCGTTTTGTAGTAATGGCGCATCTTCAAGCGCGCTTATTAGGGGCGAAAAATCGGGTGTCATTTAGTTAATCAACTGTTGTTGTAGTTCGTGTATTTCGTCGCGTACAGACGCGGCTTTTTCAAATTCAAGATCGCTGGCATAAGCATGCATTTTGCTTTCAAGCTGTTTAATTTGTGTGGCAATTTCTTTCGCACTGAGTATTTTTTTAGACTCTTTACGTACCAGTTTAAGATTATCTTGTGGTGCGGCTTCTTCGCCCACATCCATAATATCGGTGATCTTTTTAACCAAGGCTTGCGGCTCAATGCCGTGCTCTATATTAAAGGCGTGTTGTATTTCGCGGCGGCGCTGGGTTTCGCTAATCGCTTTTTCCATCGATTTAGTGACTTTATCGGCATATAAAATGGCGCGCCCGTCGAGGTGGCGAGCAGCACGGCCAATGGTTTGAATAAGCGAACGTGCTGAGCGTAAAAAGCCTTCTTTATCGGCATCTAAAATGGCAACTAGCGCCACTTCTGGCATATCTAGGCCTTCTCGTAATAAGTTAATACCCACTAACACATCAAACACACCGGCGCGTAAATCACGAATTATTTCAACGCGTTCTACTGTGTCTATGTCTGAGTGTAGGTAACGTACTTTTACATTGTGCTCGCTTAAGTAATCGGTTAAATCCTCAGACATGCGCTTGGTAAGCGTTGTTACCAGTACTCGCTCACCTTTTTCTACACATTTATAAATTTCTGAGAGTAAATCATCTACTTGGGTGCCTACAGGGCGTATTTCTATTTCTGGGTCTAACAGGCCTGTTGGACGTATAACTTGCTCTGCTACTTCGCCTGCGCTGCGCTCTAACTCAAAATCACCCGGCGTTGCCGATACATAAATCGTTTGCGGTGCTATGGCTTCAAATTCTTCAAAGCGCAATGGGCGGTTATCCATCGCCGATGGCATTCTAAAGCCATATTCAACTAGGTTTTCTTTACGGCTTCTATCGCCTTTATACATGGCACCTATTTGCGATACGGTTACGTGCGATTCATCGATGATCATCAATGCATCATCAGGAAGATAATCGAGTAATGTGGGTGGTGGATCGCCCGGTGTACGCCCCGACAAATAACGGCTGTAGTTTTCTATGCCCGAGCAATAACCAAGCTCGGTCATCATTTCTATGTCGTATTGGGTACGCTGCGCTATGCGCTGCTCTTCTACTAATTTATTGGCACTTAATAATTGTGCTCTGCGCTCTTTAAGCTCAGCTTTTATTTTTTCTATGGCATCAAGAATTTTTTCGCGTGGCGTTACATAGTGCGTTTTAGGGTAAATAGTGGCGCGAACTATGTGTTTTTCTACCGCACCAGTAAGGGGATCAAAAATACTAAGGCGCTCTATTTCGTCATCAAACATTTCTACGCGTACTGCATAGGTGTCTGACTCGGCAGGAAATATATCAACAACTTCGCCGCGTACACGGTAAGTACCACGGCTAAAGTCAATGTCGTTACGGGTATATTGCAGCTCAGCTAAACGGCGCAGCATATCGCGTTGGTCGACCTGTTCGCCTACTTTTAAAAGCAGCATCATTTTCATGTATGAGTCGGGGTCGCCCAAACCATAAATAGCCGACACAGAGGCCACTATTATGGTATCGCGTCGCTCAAGCAGTGCCTTAGTAGCACTTAAACGCATTTGCTCTAT
Source organism: Pseudoalteromonas sp. 2CM41L (assembly GCF_023161905.1). Taxonomy (NCBI): domain Bacteria; kingdom Pseudomonadati; phylum Pseudomonadota; class Gammaproteobacteria; order Alteromonadales; family Pseudoalteromonadaceae; genus Pseudoalteromonas; species Pseudoalteromonas sp. 2CM41L. The sequence continues at coordinate 425,089 of NZ_JALNTN010000002.1, read as the reverse complement.
GTGCTCATTAATAGAGGCGTCTTTTTCTATAAACGTATCGCTGGCAACCACGTAGGCTTCTGGCTGGTAGTAATCGTAGTAAGATACAAAATACTCAACTGCATTATTAGGAAAAAACTCTTTCATTTCTCCATACAACTGCGCGGCTAGTGTTTTATTATGCGCCATTATTATTGTTGGGCGATTTAAATCGCTAATAATATTGGCCATGGTAAATGTTTTACCTGTACCTGTGGCACCGAGTAAGGTTTGATGCGCAAGCCCGGCTTCTAAGCCTTCTTCAAGCTGTTTAATCGCTGTGGGTTGATCGCCCGCGGGTTTAAATTGTGACTTTAGCTCAAAGTGATCACTCATTCATTTACTCCGTTACCGTGTTACTGCATATTGCATCTAGCTCTTTTACAAACCATTTGTACGCGACTAACCCTGTGAATACATTACCGATTGCAGCGCCAATAAATAAACCAATCAAGCCACCTAGCATACTGCCTACATAAGCAAAAGGCAGGTAAAAAACAAACAAACGAATAATACTTAAAAACAATGCATTCATAGGTTTGTGTAAAGCATTAAACGATGAATTTGATAAAATGATCACCCCTTGAAAACCATAACTTAGCGGTATGGTGTATATAAAGAGCTTAATAACATCGATTACAGCTTGTTCTTTACCAAATAATTGGCTTATTACCCCTGACAGCGCAATGAGTAAAATATAAATAGCAAATTGCCATATCATCACAAATTTAAGCGTACCAATGTACGCCTCTTTTACGCGGCCTAATTTACCCGCCCCAAAGTTTTGGCTAACAAAAGGAGGCAATGTCATCGATAAGGCCAGCACTAAGATACTGGCAATTGATTCAATACGGCTGCCCACACCAAAAGCGGCAACCGCTTCGGGTCCATGATTGGCAACGAGTGCGGTCATCACAGCCATTGCTACTGGGGTAAGCATGTTAGCCCCCGCTGCGGGTAAACCTATTTTAAGTACTTTTTTAATTGCACTTGCCGCAGTTTGATTACCTGCTTTTAAACTTAATAGCCGCTTTTTAACGCCCAGCACATATAAAATAATAACAACCGCTACGCCCCAGGCAATAACACTGGCAATAGCGGCACCTTGAATGCCTAATGCCGGTACTGGGCCCCAGCCAAATATCAAAATAGGATCGAGTATGGCGTTAATAAGCCCTGCCCCACCCATTACTATGCTGGGTGTTTTAGTATCGCCACTGGCTCGTAATACCGAATTACCTATCATGGGGGTAATTAAAAATACGCTGCCAATAAACCAAATATTCATATACTCATGAATAAGTGGCAGCACTAATTGTCCGGCCCCTAATAAAGTGAATATTGGGTCGATTAGTAAATATCCAACAAACGAAAGTAAAATAACTAATAGTAGCGCCACAATAAGCGACACACTGGCATCAAAACGCGCCTCTTCTATTTTATTACTGCCTAAGGCTTTCGCTATCACCGCTGATGTGCCAATACCTAAACCTATAGCTAGGCTTATTACCGTAAAGGTTACCGGAAACGTAAAGCTTACCGCCGCAAGGGGCTCTGTGCCCAACATACTGATAAAAAATGTATCAACTATATTGAACATCATTAGCGTGACCATGCCAAATATCATCGGGATGGTCATTTTTTTCAATGTAGGCAAGATGGGATCGTTAAGTAAATCTGGGCGTGATTGAGAATGTGAAGTTTCGCGCATGGAATAAATAAGCCTCTTTTACTGAGCGAGCCATTTTAAAGCATCATAGCAATTCAAGCCACGGATTTATCAATGGATTTCATACTAATAATAAAGCAACAATTAAAAAAATAGCTAAAGTTGAATTTTTAAGCATTTGTGCACAAATACGCCCTTAGAGCGCCATAAAACAATAAGTGAACATTTTTATTACTTTTTTAACATTTAACCCTGCAAATTCGCTGAATTTTTACACAGCGCGGTATTAATCTTTATCGTAACGAATTAATTTACTCATCGTTGCATGGTAATTCAGCATGCATTTATAACCCTATGTTTTTTATAGTAATAAAAAAATCGTTTTAAAAGCTTGAAATCGTTGTAGCGCCCTAAAACTCTGGTCGGGACAGTGTTCTTAAAGTTTCATAAACAGAGTTATCCACAGAAACCGTGGATAACTCAGCTGAGCCCGCATTTATAAAGGCTTGCGCGCAGGCTAAAATTCAGCTCAGGTCCAACCTTTGCTCAAAGTTAAAGTTAAAAACTTATCAATGTGTAGCTGTAGCCGCCGACCTAAAATGATAATTAGCACGGGTTAAGGTGAGTAAAACAGGTTTTATCATTTTGACCCGCGCGGGTTAAAATGAGTAAAAATAAATAAAAAAAAGCGCCAATTTCAATGGCGCTTTCTTCTAACTTCCCAAACTAAATAAACATCTCTTAAATTGCATTTAAACAACCTAAAATCATCCTAAGAGCTAATAACCTCTAAATTACATGCAACATTAAGGATAAATAAACAAAGGGCTTAAAATCTCGTACAGCTCCAAATTTACAAAGCCACGTATAATAAACACAGCCAAGCTGTTAATTAAGGGACTTTTCGAAAATTATTTTATAAATTTCTTCGTCACTTAACCCTTTACTATTCAGCGATATTATTAACTTTACAGTGTCTAAATTAAACTCTGACTGTTTATTATCGTTTCCCATCAAAGAGCTAAGCAGTTGATTATTGTGTGTTAAAGAACTTATAAGCCTTTCTTTGTATTCGTTAATAATTTTTTCATAGGCTAAATTTTCATGGATCAGGCTCATGTATGAACCTTTATCTACACTAATTTTTTCACGTTCCGCGCTAAGCAATATTTTTGTATTTAAAAATGCCTGATTAACTTCAAGTTGAAAGCTTGGGCTTATCCAACCAGCGTAGCTAATAGCGATTAGCTGATGTCCATAAGTACCTCTGTCCGTGCCAGTCTTGTATTGAACTATGACATCATGGTTATTGTTAGGGTCATAATCTTGACCCTTGTTGCTAGAATTAAGGTCATTAAATAGCTGTTTAACTAAAGCTCTAGCTGTTTCTTGCTCTAGCCATCTATTGGGTGCTTTATGCTTAGCTGCACCGCTTAGACCATACAAAGCATTTAAGCTTATGTAGCTATTCCCATCCATAGGAATATTAGAACCAGCGATAGTGATATGATTAGCCATGAAAGCCCCCTAGCCAGAGTTATGCACACGGTTATGTGCATGGTCATTAAACTATAGCTAGGGGTAAAGCAAATTAACAGTTAATGTTTATTCCTTGCTTACGTAGGTTTTTGTGTACTTCTCGCTGTTCGCTAACAATTTCCTGCACTCTACGCATTGAAAGTCCGTGTTCTAACGCCAAAGAACTTGCATTAGATCCATCGAAATTTTTCCAGATAGCTATGTTACGCAAAGGAATAGTTAACCGTGTTGGCTGCGGTAAATAATAGTCTCTGCCGCCCATATAGTGGCTTAAACTAAGCAATACAGCATTGACTACACTAGCCTGTTCATTCAAATTAAAGCCCTTCAATGCCTCATCAATAACACAATGAAACGCTAGTAAGTTTGCAGGCCACTTACTCATACAAGCTGCGCGATGCTGTTCAGGTAATTCACCTAAATTAGTAGCTGATTGTTTAATGTCGATTCTTTGTGAATTTTGCATTACACACCTAATTTAAATTAAAGGTAAGGACAAACAAGAATTTCAACAGAGTCAAAGTTAATGTTACTTTCACCATTTGCTAAGCGTTCTTTTTTTACCACATCATGGGCGAGCTGGCGTAATGATGGAGGCACAACCAATACATTAGGTTTAATTCTTAAAGTGCGCCCTGAATCACCTTTCAGTCCTAGCATTCTTTGGTAAACTTTATTGAAATTTTCAGGGTTTAATGCTTCATTTGATTTAGAGGCCAGTTGCCAAAAACCATAACCAGCATTACCACGAGCACGAATACCATATAAATATTCATCTTTTAAAAACACATGTGAATCAGAATCATCAACTGTATTTTGTATTGCGGGTTTAATGCGTTCTTGCCATAAAAAAGGTTTTAAAACTCTTGTTGTATCAAGTAAATACCACGCTTCAAACACTTGAGCAGGGTCAGTTGGATAATCGTAGTTAGAGACGTTTACTTGCTCTCCAATTGTATGATCAGTATCAAAGAAATTCTGACCATCTAAACACAATCTGGTGTGTCCATCTTTTAATAATGCAAAGACATGATCATCTGGGAACTCTGACGCTTCACGCCCTAAGTCTTCAAATAAGATACCGTATTTGCCGTAGTCATTATCTTCAAAATCAGTACGTTTAACTGCTATTGATGTTTCAAATAGCTTGTTCTTAATTTCGTATTCATATTCATTAAGCTTTGCTAATTGACGGTCACCTACCCACTCTTGAATTGCGGGAATTTGACCTAAAAAGCCGTAGCCTGTTGATGATGACTTTGACGGAACAACCGTTGCCACCTTCATATAAAATGGCTCTTCATTGTGTGAAAGCCCTTTATCGAATCGTGATGCAAAGGCTGTAGATGCTTCTTTTAAGTTTGTACCAGTAATCATTTTTGTTCCTTAATTTTTTTATAAAGTTCAGGCTCTACACCTACCAATTTACAAGCTTCAAGCTCGCCATTTGATAGGCCTAAGTTATTTGTATGTTGTAGCTTGGGAAGGGATTTTGTTTGGTGCGAGTTTAAATGAACAAAGCCAAAACCATTTAAGCTAAGTTTGCTTACGATTGATTCAAAGCATTGTTTACCCAACACTTTTCTCATTGAGAGAAACTCAGGTTCACAAGAGCGAGGAAATACGTATTTACCAATTACTTCTTCAACATCCAGCGAACAGCTAGCTAACTCGCTTGCTTCATTTTTTTGTCGTAAAGCGGCTAATATTTCATTCGGATTGCTTGTATCTAAAGACATTAAACTTGCAATTTCATGTGCAAAAGTAGAGGGGTCTACCTTTAGTTTTTCTGTTTTAGTGCTACAAAATGCAGCCATTTCGAGCGCGGGGGTATTAGTGAGGCCAACGTTTACAATTTTAGTAATAACTTTATTACCAGCAGTGTCACTTGAAAGGCTAAGCAAAGGAGAAAGGTAACGATACTCTTTATTTTCAATTAATTGCGTAGCTGGCTTTGTCCATTCGACCTTACCCCAGATACCATCGTCACGTAGCTCTAACGCCTTAACCCAACCAGCAGCAGGCTTTATGTGCTGGTTTTCATCTCTAATGCTGTGCTCATAATCTACGCTCATTTCAACGTTTTCACGCATAGAGTTTTGTATAACTAATTCGGGTTCACTTAATGTGAACTCGCGACCATCAGCGGTGCTTATTTCTGGCCCAATTGGGAGTAATTGAACCCATAAAGGCAATGTATTTTGAGATAGTTTAATCTCTGAGGAAAGTTGTATTTGATTCACAATAAAATATCACTTGTTTGTATTTTAATGTGATATTACTGATTAGAAGGAATGTATGTAATACGCGAGGTTTCCAGAAAGCACGAAACCTCGCGGGGTTTATTTTTAGTGGCTTGAGAGGGAGATAGCCTTAGCAAAAGTAACATCTCTGACTAAGTTTATAGCTAGCATTAGTGTGTATACTTCTTCACTTGAAAACTCGGGTAACTTCTCAGATAAAGCCATTGATAGCTTTGTTACATCTTGATTTAACTGCATTAAATCAGGCGTAGTTGAGTATGACCCTAACGAATTTTGAATTACATCCTGAATTGGATCAAAAGATTTTATTTCAAATGGTAATGTTGTTGACTTTGACATAATGGTAGTTCCTTTTTGATTTTTAAGAGGTGCCACCATTACATGAGGAGTGACGGGACTCACTCTCGGTTCAAAAAGATACCGCCGCCAATATTCCCACAAGGGTATTGTATTTTCAGCTGTCATCCCGTCATAATTTAATTAGATCTATGCCAAATTTCAGGCATAAAAAAACCGCTTATGTAACGGGTGCGGAAACCGCTTTTTGATTTTGAGAGATCTGTAGTATGGTGGTAAGCTCTAATACTTGTCAATAAATAAATACATAATTAAGCATACAAATTTGTATTTATGGGGAGTTTAAGCGCTTGTAGCGAACCTATTAAAGCGCGAAATTAAGTGCGAAAACAATTATTTTGCATACATAATTATGTATGCATCTAATTATAAATAAAAACAGATAAATTAAATTTAAACAATTGATTTAAAAGCGATTAATATTAAATTGTTACACTTTATTTTTTTGATCGCACTTCGCGCTTTAAAGTGCGAATGATCGCACTTTAAAAAACAAAGCTTTTTAAAGTGCTTTAATTATATTAAAAGGCTGTGTACATGCACCCTGTAGGCCTACGGATGTATTTATGGCAAGATGTATTCAGTTTTATTATTTACTCATATTAAGCCGCGTTTATCATTTTTTCGCACTTAATTTTACTCATTTTGATCGCGCTTTCTTTTCGCACTTAATTTTTAATGAAATCGTCTACAGCCCTTATCTTTCCCACCTTTTCCCATGTTTTCTTACCTATTCCCTGTTTATCATTTATATCCGTTAGTTACACAATGCTTACTGTAGCCGCCGACGAAAAATGATAAACAACACGGGTTTAAGTGATAAACAATAAATTATCATTTTAGCCGCGCGGGTTAGAATGATAATAATTAAGGTGAAAGTATATAGCTAATAGGCAGTTGTCACTAATCTGCTGGCACATTTACTGAACCTTAAACAGCAGTTAAACCCCTTTTTAAAGAATATATATTTTTAAACTTCTATTTCTGTATACGGCAACGTTGGTGCTGCCCCAACAATACGGCCATTTTCAACGTATGCTGCGCCTGATTCAACGTTAGCACCTAACACAATGCTTTGACTGCTGTCGCTGTATTGTACTAACGTGGTGCCGTTAGAGTTTACTGAAACCACTGTCACTATAGTACGTTGCGTTTTGTCCAGGACTGAGCCTAGGCGGTTGAGTGTATTAGACATTGCTGATCACCTTTATAGTTTGGCTTACTGTGATTGCCCCTGAGTCGCTAATACTTGCGCTTATATCCATGTTATCGCACGTTGCTTTGTAAGTAGAGCTGCCATATGTAACGCCTACCAACATGCCTGGTCTAATTGGTGGTAAGTCGTTTAGTAACTTTGTGCGTATAGTGCTTTGCTGTTTATTGCCACTGTTGGCAAGTTCATATGAGCCGCGCTGCCTTGCTGCTTGGTTGTCTGTTATTAATGAGTCCACTACGTCACTTGCAAACTGATCACCTAATGTCCCCGCACGTTTGATTTTACACGCCACGCCTTGCTGCTCACCGCGAACAAATACCGCGTTATGCGCTTGGTTAATCGTTTGGCTTGTATTATGTTCGAGTATTATTGAGTCGTTGAGTATTACATCACAAATAGCGTTTTCAGTATCCCAAGGCATAACAGGCCAAGCAGGTATAACAGAGACCGTTTTGTTAGCGTTGTCTATGTCCAACATTGCCCCTACCGACTTAGCCACACTTAAAAGTGCGGCAGCGGGGGTTAAATCAGTATAAGTGAATGCCCCTGTTGGGATTGGGTAATCTATCATTTTATTATCGAGTGACCAGCCTGTATTTACTAAAATATCTGACATAATCCCCGCTAACGTTTTAGCCGTTGGATTGGCGTAGTTTGTAGCGCGAGCATATGGGGCCGATAAGAGCGCAAAACGACCGCGACAGCTTGCACTATAGCTTGAATTTGCAAAACGATTAGCAGTGCTAGGCTGCTCACAAATCACATAAAAATCGTAGCCATTTACTGAGATTTTTAGCTCTTGGCCCAGGGCACGCTCAAAGTCGATACGAGAACAAAACTTAAGGCTACATGAAGCACTAAACTGGCTGCGAGATACCGAGTAATTTATGCTACTAATTAGTATCTTTACGTCGTCTGAAAGACGTACGCAATTAATGGTTGGCTGCATGATATATGTTTTCCTAATCTGGGGTTCAATAGGTATTTTTCTGTCTATTGTTGGTATGTCATCGTCACCACGAACCAAACCGCCTGGCAGGCCCCAATAACACACTTTATCAGGTGCATTGAAACGCATTTTTATAGAGCCTGTTCGGGCTTGGTATGGGGCGTTAAAGTCGAGCTTTACATAGCCTTTAAATGGATGATTTCTCCAATAACAAATGTATTCTTTATCTGTTTGGCCGTAGTAAATAACAAAATCTTTTTGTTTTAATTCAGGGTTTACTCGCCAATCAAACTGCCATGAACCTTCATTAATAGGGTCTGTCTTCCACGGTATTAAAAGCGTGTTGTGCTCAATATCTAAATTGTTTAACCACGGCAATTCGTGCTCTCTGTTTTCGATCAACGTTTTATTCTTAAAGGGCATTTCAATGCTGTTTAATATCCCGTTACCAATAGACCAACCAACATCAGTCTCTTTGTGCTCGTAGTAACCACTTTGCCAAGCTAATGCTGCTTTTAACTCAATACTACTCGGCGAGCTATAAGCAATTTGGGCTGTTTTTGAAACGTTAATTGACGTCCATAATATTGGTTTAATTTGCTCAGTAATTAACGGTTTTAACCATGTAAAAGAAAGGTCGGCCCCGACTTCTATTAATTCCGGTTCTGTTGGTTCGCTCCCACCGCCGCCATCATCACCGAAGCGCATAGTCAACGGTGATAAATTAACTTTATGCGCTACAGTGAATCTTAGTTCAATCATTATGGGTTCGGCTCGTAAGGTATCGGGTTATCTATATCTAAACTGATTAAATCTACCGGTGTTGGCTTTACATTATCGACAATTGCAGCATTAAACTCTGCATTATCATCAAGCAGTACACACATTAAATGGTTTTCTGATGAATAGTTTATCGATAAAAAGATATGTACGTTATTAGCTGAAAGCTTGCGGTGTGATAATAATTCACCCGTTTTACGATTGAATATTTGCAGCCTTTCGGCTACAGAATCAACATCAATACTTAAAAGTGAAACGGGTGTAATTGGTGGCGGTAAATGAATGTTTTTAGGGTAATGCATTACCACTCCTTTAAATTTATCCAAGTACAACCAGTGTGACTATTTACACTTGGTAATAACAAATAATCTGTATTATCAAACTGCTTTATAACTGGCTTTGGGTCATCTCTATAGCCTGCATCGTTTGCTAAATATAGGCCCGGCATCAGGCCTCTACCAAAAGGCATTTCTAAGGTTTGATAGTCTTTAGCATCGGAAAGGTTGCCATCACCCATAGATAAATAATAAGGAGAAAGCACTGTAATGTTTGGTACACCCGTTATTCTACCGGCTACATATGAACTTCTACCCAAATTTGTTAGGGATGCCGGACTTGGTAAGTCAGAGCCATCCAGCGGATGTATTTGCGTAATTTCTGTAGGGTAACCTTCAGCGAGCCTATAAGTTAGCGATGAAGTCCAGTTAAATGTAACAGTATTTAATACACCCGACATCGACATAAATGTTGCGGGGTCATTAGGGTATAGTGATTCAAAGTCACCTTGAAAAAAACAAATTACGTCATACGTAGAGGTGTAGTTTTTATCTTGGTAATAATCATTTGATACGTAAAAATAGAACGCCTTGCCGGTGCCAATTAGAAACCAATTTTTTAACGTCGAGGCTGAACTATTACTATAAGAATCAAAAGCAAAATACGAGCTTTTCCTGCCACGGTTGTCTTTGTCCACATAGTCATTACAACCTTCTGTAATAATTAAAGAACGACTTTCATTATCATCAGCACGAAAAAAAGAAACGCCGCCGCTACCTACATCAGTGTTATTTTTTAATGCAAGCACGGGGGGATCGGCTATTTCTGTTTCGACAGACCAGCCTAATGGATTTTTAGTACCATACCCCTCAGCTAAGCACTTTTTTAGTACGTTCATGTATTCACTTGGCCTGCCCTCTGCAATTTGCGGCGCGCCTGGGTCATCCCATCGATACATTGTTACTGGTAAAGCCATTATTTAATCCTTATTTCCACGAAAACTGAGTGTTGAATTATCACGGGTTATTTCTGAATGGCCCGGTGATACTGAGCGCGTTAGCATTGTTGGTTTACTTGCTGCAAGCGTTTCAAATAAGAACGCTTCGCCTGGGTTTAAGCCTGCGCCAAAGGCTTCTTTACGTAAGATGAAATACGGCGCGCCTGTATAGCTGTTGATAGGAGAGCAGTCATTTAGCGTGTCGCCGCTGTAAATATTGCCGACTGATTCACCGATTACGTTGTAAGCCGTTGTTGATGTAAAAACAATGGCCCAGCGCTGGGCTATTGCGCCTATGTTTGTAAGCTCGATTGGATATTGAGTGGTGTTAATCGCGCTTGATGCCGCCGCCCCAAAACCAGCAAAGTTGTTTTGCCAGGCGGCCAATGTACGCTCGTCTTTGCTTTGAGCCTGAAAATCGCCTAGCACCTGAACACTGCTTATTGTTGCACCCACTGGATAGGCGCGGCTAAGTGGTGTTAACAGGCTTAATAGGTTGCCGCTAATACCACTTACAGTAACTAACTCAGATTGAATAGCCGTAACAATAAAAGGCGGGCTAAACTCGCTTACACCTGCGTTTATTGTTACCTCGCCTGTGGCTTTGTCGTAGCTGTAGTTTGCATCTGTTGCTGACCATAAGCTTGCGCCTTGAGAATCAGCTATATCTACAAAGTTAGCATCAGCCATCACATTTACGACTTGCCCGCTTGTTAAGCTTTGCTGTTGTGTACGCTCTCGGTTTTGAACACTAATTTGCCCAAACTCATGAAATATACTTACAACGCCACCACCAGGCAGTGTTGATGTATCAAAGCCGCCTTCTGGTGAAGGAACTGTAACTTGCTCCACCTCGTTATAGTCGTAGCGTATTGATTCTGGCTTTACATCAACCGTAAAGGTTATATCAACGTAGCCTGTAGCGCTCACTTCACCTGTAGCGTTAGTGCCAGTTATTGCGCCGCTCAAATCGCTTGATGCACTGAATGTTGTGCCGTCTGTTGTTGTATAAGTGATATAAAGTGAATCACGAGCGAATGAGCTGTTAGGCAATTGCCATTGCTTAGTGCGGGTTTTTCTGTCGCCTTTAATGATTGTAGCGCCAAGGCTATCTTCAACGGTGCCGTTGTAATCAACGCCGTCTATGTCGGTAATAATTCCCGTTTCATAGTCAATCGTAGCAAAAACATAACCATTGGCAATAAATCGCCCTTGCTTATCATCGGTGTAAACGCTGGTTTCACCTGATTTTCTAAGGCGTGAATAACCGGGTAGTACACTTTCACCCGCTGCAAGCGCTATGTTTTGATTAGCTGTAAAAGAGTGGAATCTAAAGTCATCTTTACTAAAGTAATTAAGCGTGAAATATTGGCCTTGTGTTACTGCTGATGCCCTAACAAGTGTTACTGATACGGTATTGCCATTCAGGGTTAATTCTGATTGCTTTAGGTTTATGGTTACAACTTTTCTAACGTATGTTTCATAGGGTGTGCCTCCCCCGTTGGGAGTTACCCACTGCGTTACATACTTATAGCTTTGGTAGCTTGCATTGAATACGGGGTTTTCAATTAATAAATCAGGTACTTCAATATTTATCTCGGTAATATCTCCATAACTTAGTATGCGTTCAGACCGAAAACCTACCTCGCTATCAGGGCTTAAATTAAGGGTTTGGGTAGTGGTTTTTACGCTTGGCGTTAATGAGCGAGTTACTTCTGCAACTCTAAGTTCTTGGCTTTGCGTTTCAACGTCTTGGGTTAATAAGCTTGTACCATGGTACTTAGTGCTTGCCTGTGACAAATAAGGCAGCATTTCTGCAACTGTGTCGGTGTCTTTTAAATCGGGGGCTTCAACAATTAGTACGTTTACAAGCGCATCATCTGGCTGGTCGCTTAGGAATATATGCGCGTCCTGTAACTTGCTTGCATCATCGGTGCTTAGGGCCGGGTATAGCTTCACTAAATCAAATGATGAACGGGCATGATCGATGTCACTTATTGAGCTAAACACATCATTAAGTTTACCGCTAACAATGGCATTGCTTGTGCGGTGTCCGCCTGCGTGTAGCTCGTTGCCAATGCGCTGTGGTTTGAATATTTTTAAATCGGTTCTAAGCATTATCGGGCCTTTAAACAGTTTTTAAACGTAGGTTTACGTTTTGAAAATGGGTAGGTGCTGAGTCTGAAAAATGTGTATGTGGTGTGCCCTCAACTGGCTTTTGGCTGTGGTCCCACACCACAGTAAACTCAGTACCGCGTATTGATATTTCAAACTGTGTGAGCGTTATGCGGGCGTGTTCAAATAGTGGGTTAAACACGCTAGCCGCTTCAAAGTCGCTGTATAAATTGATTGAGCGCCCAGCGGGTATAATGGTTTTTTCTATATGCTGCGCCCCATTGAGGGCACGCTCTGATTGCTCGGCAACGGCTATGTAGTCTAGTTCGTCCAACCAAACAAAGTTATCTAATTGTTGTTCGTTAATTACTATCATTGTGTATTACTCAGTTGCTCTAATGTTTGCAAAAAGCGCTCTTCAAACTCACCGTAAATAAGCTGCTTATCAGGTAGCGCAAGCTCTAAGCGCACGGTTTTAAGTGTGTTACTGCTACTCGTACCCGCAACTGGCTGAGCTTTTAAAGCTGCTGTTAGCTCTTTTACTACTGCGGCTAAGCTGTTTAAAGCGCTGTTAGAGGCTGAATTAGACACACTATTAGATTGCGCATACGTTGGGGCTTGCTGGGTATACGATTGTGTTGGAGTGTAAGTTGGTGTGTATGCCTGAGTTTGAGCTACAGCTTTGGTTGTATTACTTTGGACTTTAATTGCTTCACGCTGTGCGATAATAGCCGCATTAAGCGTACTTTTTTGCTCTTTGCTTAAGTAGTTTAATTGCTTGTTAATCTGTGCGTATATGTCGTTAAGCTTACTTGCTGAACTAGCACCGTCTATGCTGGCGCTTAATCGACCAAATTGATCGTTACTGTAACCCTGGTTTAAACGTTTGGCTTTTTCTGCCTGTATTTCGCGTGAGTTATATTGATATGCTGTTCCGTTTTTTTCTTGGTAATCTACAACGCTATTTACTGTACCCGCAGCTGCTGAGTTATAACGACTTACACTATTAGCTGCGCTTGTGGCTGAGCGTGAAACCTCTTCCAGTTCGTCGCGTTGCTCACGTAGGCTCTTAGTGGCTGTGTCTGTTGCATTAACTTGGTCCTTAGTCGCTTGTGTGCCTGCTTTAGTTGCGTTGGTTGCAGCGTCTTGGGCGTTTTTAAAATCACCTAGTAAGTTATTTACCACGCTAAGTACGGCTTCTAGGCGCTCTTTTTCGTAATTGTATTCTTGAGCGGTCAACGCGCCGGATTGATAGCGACTATTGAGCCTTTCAAGCTCTGCCGTTACATTACTTTGTTGGCGCTGCAATTCACCTAAGCTGGCAAGTTCTAACTGCTGCACCCGGGTTAAGTCGTTTGTTTGATCAGCTAGACGGTGCTGCTGAATAGTTAGCGCAGCTTGAGCCTGCGCTTTTTGCTCAGCAGTAGCAGTACTGCTTGCCATTACTTGCTGGTTAGTAATAATTGCTGCGCGGGTTTGCTCAAGTTCACGAGCAAAACGATTTACTGCGTCGCTGTTAGTGTCTGTTACCGGCTTAAGTGCGTTGGCCTTTTCTATCAGCTTGTCTAGCTCTTCGGTAAGCCCAAGCGCGGCAGCTGCGGCTTCAATACTTGAGGGCACAGTTTGATCAGTTGCATCAGCTGCTTTTATTGCTGCCTCTGCCCACTTTAAATACGCTTGGCGCTGTATCGCTAAAGGTTGTTCAGATTCTTGCATTAACTCATACGCGGCACGTAGCTTATTAGCGGTATCGTCCAGCGCTTTAACTGAGGTTAAGCCTAATGCTTCGTAAGCTTTACCCACATCACCTGCAAATATTTTTTGGCGCTCTAATAGCTCGCCATGCTCTGTAAACTTAACTTTTAGTGCATCTAATACAACTAATTGGCCCTGGTATTGTTCACCGGCGGCAATAATAGCAGTACGGGCCGATTCAATACTTTGTAAAAAGCCGTCAACGCCTACGGTTACACCATCAAGTGCGGTGGCTTGCTGTTGTAATGACTCAATGGTTTTAATGGCTTCGGGTAGTGTTAGGCTTAAAAACGCCTGACGTTCTTTTTCTGCTGCTAAGGTTTTAGCTGTGGACTCAGCTAACTTTTGTTGCTGGTACTCAATATTTACATAGCGGTTGGTTACTTCATCCCATACTAGTGTGCCAGCGTCTATCAACGCGTCTAACTCGGCCATGTTAGTAATAACTAAGCCGGTTGAGTCAGATAACGATTTTAATTCATCGGTGAGTAATTGCGCTTGCTGGGTAGATTGCTGTTGTGATTTACGTAATGCCTCTTCGGCTACGAGTAAGTCTTTGTATAAGAAACCAACCTCTATTAATTCGCTAATTAACCAGGTATATAACCCCGCCTTAGCAACTGTTTTAAGGGCTGTGCTCCACTTTGCAGCGGCTATGCCTGCGGCGTTCGTGGCTACTGTAGTTGCACCAATGGCCGCTGTGTAGGTTCTCAGTGAGGCAATAGCCGTAGTAGCTCCACTGATCACACTACTAAAATAGGTGCCAACTTTAAGGGCTAACCACACTTTAGCCACGGCGGCTATTTCTTCGCGGTATTCGTAAAGCGTTGTTGCAGCGCCTTTAATTGCTTCGCCGGTACTTACGATTGTGTCGCTAATTTTTTGCGCCCACTCTTGCAAGCGTCCATCTGCGGCCATGGCTGCAAACTCAGTATTAAGCGCTGTTATATTGGCTTTTAACCAATCCATAGCGCCACTTTGCGCTATTAGGTTATAAAACTGCTCCATATTGTCTTTAGCGTTTGATACCTGCCCGCTAAAAAGCGCCATTTGTGCAGCGGCTGAGCCAGCACTCGCGCGGCCCATTTCATCTATTAAACCTTTTATAACATCACGGCCTAACTGGCCTGCACTTGATAGCTTTTGCAACTCAACGGTATTTTTACCCGTGCTTTTTTCTAATAGCTCCCAAACAGGTATACCCCGTTCAATAAGCTGTAGTATTTCTTCGCCTTGTAACTTTTGTTTTGCCCAGGCTTGACCTAATGCCAGGCTTACGCCTTCTACTTCTTGAAAACCACCGCCTAACTTTAAAGCTTGGTCGGTAATGGCCTGCATGGTGCCATCCATTGGATCAAGGCCAAAGGCTTTAAGCTTTACAAACGCCTGGCTTACTTCACCCATTTGCAAAGGGGTATTTTTGGTAAAGTCTTTTACCCACTCAGTGGCTTTTTCTCCACCAGCTATACCGCCCATTAGCGCCTGCATTTGCACGCCTAGCTTTTCAAACTTATCGCCTGTGGTAAATACTTGGGTTACTGCTTGGGCCACACGGTCAAGCCCCACATAAGCTGCGGCTAATGCGGTTACTTTGCCTATAATGCCGTCTAAACTTTGCGCTTGGGCACGTTGCGCTGTGGTTCCTGTGCGTAGGTTATTGCTAAATTTATCAACTGAGCGGCCAGTTTTATCAAACTGGGCTGCTAAATCGCGTTTGGCTGCGCGTAGATTATTAGTGTCTAGGTCTGATTTTTTAAGGGCATTTTGTAGTGCTGCGTGCTTACTTGTTTGCTGGGTAAGCTCGGTGCGCATTTGGGTTAGATCTTTTTCGGCGGCATCGAGTGAACGTGCAAGCTGCACAAATGGTTTATCGGTGTTTTTAGCTTCGGCTTGAAGTTTATCAAGGGCGATCGCCGCAGCGGTTGTGGCTATTTCTTGTTGTTCTAGTTTCTGTTTTGATTGTTCAAACGCGCGAATAAGATCAGCTTGGTTAGCTAACCCGTCTAATTCCTTAGCAAGTTTACCGGCTGTTTGACCAGTTTGTTTTGCACTAGTGTCGGTTTTATCTAGTGAATCACTGAGGTTTTTGGCGGCAGGATTAGCAGCATCGGCGCTTTGCTCAATATTTTTAAGCTCTGTTACTAGTTGCTCAATATTTTGCTTGCCTGTGGCTTCGGCAACAATGCGTAGGGCTAATTCTAGGGTTTTATTTGCCATGGCTTCAACTCAGTTTAAACACGGTTTAAAGGGGGGAATAAAGGGGCGAACGCCCCTTTATAAATACGCTTTGCAGGTTGTTAAGCGTCTATCTCGTCAATGTAGTACGGCTCTGTTTTGCCTGTTACCAGTTTGGCTGTCCCTTCAAGGGCAGCGGTTACAAACTCTGAGCTTGCTAAATCAAGCTCAGAGGTTGGCATCATTGAAGTGTCATAAATTTCAAAGTTAACTTGCTTACCATTGGCTAGGTTTGTACCCTCACCAAAAATACGTAAGCGCGTTTGTGACACCGTTGCACCGTTAATGCGTTTACCAGTGCGAGCGTTGTAGCTACCTGTTACGGTAATACTGCCACCTGCATCCAATGCACCGCCCTTAATGGCGCGAATCATGCCCAGCGCAAAGTTAAACTCATAATCCACTCCCGCTACTTTCGTTTCGGTGGCTTGCTTTACTACTACGTCGTTTGTAAAGTTTTGCCCTGGTACTGCAACCCATGACTGGTTAGCCGGTAATGTTACGGCTTCATCGGTTAGTGTACCGGCTGCATCGTTAATGGCGGCTACATCGCCCATAAGTGCGAGCGCAATCATTTCGGCTGGCTGATCGTCAAACTCCCATGTAATAACTGTTGGCTTACCTATTTTTACGTCATCAAGTGTTTGGCCTTTGCTGGCTTTTTTATTTGATGTACGTACAACCGAATCGGCTTCGGCTTTAATGCCTAGCTTAGTGGTGTTGATTGGACCAAAAATTTGGCCGGTGCTTACGCCTTGCTCGTTTAAACGGTCTACAAAAATGTTGCCCGCTAGTAAAATACCGTCGCTCATATTAAAGCGCTCCTTTAAGTCTCATTTGACAAGTAAAAGCCAGCGGGTAATACGCATGGCCTTTGGTGAATTGTGGTTTAGCTGGGGTGTTTACTCTAAGCCATGGCCCCGTGCCGTTAAGCACTTTGCCCGCCATAGCGCGAATAATGTTAGTTAGGTGCTCACCTGCATTTGTGTCTTGCTTACGCACCACCAGTACAACAATCCATGTTTGGGTTAGCTGCATTAAATAGCCGGCGTTTTTACTCTCTGGTAAGTTATCGCCGTAGTACATAAGGTGAATAGCGGGGGTTGTTTGGCGGTCTTCTTTTACGTCGGCTAACTCGTCGCTTAGGTAAACACGCTTAATGCCTGGTACTTGTTCAAGTGCCTGTTTAAGTGGGTTTTGAGCGGCAAAATAGTCGGTGGTAATTTCAAACATTAAATAAACCCCTTTGACTTTTCACGTGAAAACACAGTGCCTGAGCTTTGTATGGTGGCGGTGTCTTGCACTTTTGCGTCCTCGCCTAGTGCATTAACCCCAATGCTTAACTCGCCTTTAGCCACTGAGTTTAAAAACTTTACTGCGTCCTTGTAGCGCGTTTCTATGTGCTCTGGGGTGTCGTTTGTGCCCAACTTATAACGGGCAATATCACAACAAAATTGCTCAAGTAGGTTAGGAACCGTTACAAGCGGCAATTCGTAACGCCCAGCTAAATAGCCGTTAATCATGTCGCTTGCATCAGTAATGGCCTGCTCAATAACTGCGGTATTAATTACATTAGCGGGGGCGTCGTCGCGCTCACTTAAATAAATAAGCTCTTGCTCACCAAAGCGCTTTTGCATTGCGGCTATTGTTGCGTAGGCCATTTACTCGCCCTCGCCTGCTTTGGCTGCTTCTTGTAGCCATTGCCACGCTAAATCACGAGTAAGCGCAGGCACTTTAACTTTAACTACCTTGCCCTCGCTTTCGCCTGGTGCCTCATAGGCAACCTGAGCGCAACTAGGTTGCTCTGCAAACTGTGCATCAATCATTAATGCAATAACGGGTTGCAGCTCAATAGGTGCTTGGGTGTAATCAACTTGAGCGTAGAGCTTAGGGGCATCTAAATTTGTACCCATGTTATCTGCGTCCAGCTGTGGGTTCTGCGCAGTACTCGCATCGAGCGGTACAGCTTGCACCGATAAGCGTGGATCATTTTCAATTGCTTCAAGCTGCTGTTGCGTAAGCGCATCAGCTGAAATAGTTTGCTTTCCGCTTGTGTGGGCAATGCCACCGCGACGGTAGCCCGTAGGCTGCGTGCAATGCACAATGATAGATGCAAGCGCAGTGAGCTTAAGGTTTTTAGCCATTTCATTATTACTCCTGGTTTAAAGTATGGGGCTATACAGCCCCGTACTTAATAGGGTTTTTTATGGGGTAGCTATTAAAGGTAATCAGCTACTAGCAGCTCTACACGGCCTTTAAGTTCGTTTGAGCTGTTTGAATCAAGTTCACGCTCTAGCATGCGGGTTGCTAGCTTTTCCATGCTAGCAGGTACAACTAACATGGTTGGCTTAATACCCAACTTACGGCCACCGTCGGCAGTAAAGCTGCGCATTTTTTCGATGCTGTCCCATAGGTTATCTGGCGTTAATGCACGTTTATTAGCAAAGGCAAGCTGCCAAAAACCAAAGCCTGCGGCATCACGGCAATCAACGCCGTAACGGTATTCTTTGCGCGTGAATACGGCTTCGTCGTCGGTTTTTGTCATGGCAAGCAAGTTAGGCTTTTTACGCTCTTGAAAAATAAGCGGCTTAAGCGCTTTTGAGGTGTCAAGCACGTACCAGGCATCCCCCGTGTAACCTGCATCAACCGCCATGTTAGCTGTAGATACCGCAGTACCTGTGCCATCGGCATTAGGATAAACTGGGTGCTCTTCATCAAAATAGTTTTGCCCGTCGTAGCACAGCGTTGTAAAACCTGCCGCTAATAACGGGAAAATCATTTCGTCTGGGTGAATAGCTGCGGCGTTACCCATTTCTTTGAAAATAGGTGAGTACACGCCTAGGTTATCGTCTTCAATGTCGTTGCGGTCTACGCCTACCGTTGACTCGTAATCGTCGTTGGTAATGGTGTATGCCTGCGATTTCATACTTTGAATATTTCGATCACCAATCCATTTAGCCAGGCTTGGGAACTTACCCAACCAGCCGTAGGTATTACTGGCCGATGTAGATTTAATTACACTGGCAATTTTATCAAATTGCGGCATTGCTTCTGATTTACCTTGTTCAAACTCGGTTTTAAAACCAGTAAACAACGCGGTTAAAAGTGCGGGGGTCACTAAAGCCATTATTTTTGCTCCTTTTTAGCTTTTGCATAAGCCGTGTGCGATAGACCTAACTGGTCTGCTGCATACTTTTCGTCTGCGGTGAGTGCTGCTAAGCCGTCTTGGTTTTGCTCTGGCTTAGGTGCGTGAGTGGTTTGCTGAGCCGTTAAGCTTGCAATAGGTGAACGGGCATCTAACACCGCTTTTAACGCGGCAACACCTTGCTGATTACCTAGGTTAGTTAGGTACTCTTCTTCGCTTGTAATCACGCGGCCATCTTGTTTGGCTTTGTTAATTTCTTGCTCAACGGTTTGCGTTGCGCTGGTGCTTTTAAGGGCCACCATTTCAGTGTGCAATGCGTTGTAGGTTTCAACTGGCACGTACTTAGCTAAATTAACCTCTGAATCTGGGCTATTGGCTTTTAGTGCGGCAACGACATCGTTGGCGGTACTTAACTGGTTTGTTAGCGTATCGGCTTCGTCGGCCTTGGCCTTTAAAGCAGTGAGCGCTGTTGTTGCTTGGGTGTAGTCTGCATCGGTGATTTTGTCATCATCCACAGTTATACCTAGCAAGCTCAGCAATTTTTGAGCTGCATTCATGGTGTTTTCTCCATTGTTAACATGGGTTTTAGAAGCTTTTAAAACCGCTACTTTGTCCATACCGTCTACCGCTGGGTCGTTGGTAAGGGCAAAGTGGCGTAATTTGGTTGGGCGGCCTGTTTGTTTGTCGTAATGAAAAACAGGGCTTATAAAGCGGTATTCGTCGTTTTTTAGGTGTGCGCGTGCGCTAGGTGTCCAGCGTACATTAAGAGCATAAAGTCCCTCGCCTGGCACATACTCTAAATCGCCTGGGTTAAACCAACCACTTGCTGGCGCTGGCTTGCCGTTTTCTTCGGCGTGTAAGGTTTGGTGCTCGTAGTCAAAATGATAATCGTTAGTGCGGGTGCTAGCTGTGCTCTTTAACAGCTCAAATGCAGCTTGGTCTAGTAACCAGGCATTAGCAGGCACATCGAATGGACGGCCATCGTGCGAGTTAAAATAGCCATCTGGCATAACCATTACGCGCTCGCTGATACCTTGCTCGTTAATTTCGCTTGCAAAGCGGCACGCAGCAAAGCCTAGGTCTGCTGGTTTGTTTGCTGATAAAACAGCAAGTCCAATTGTGGTTTCTAGTAAGCTTTGGAATGTTTTTTTCATGGCTGAGCACAGTTTGAATAATCTGTGCTCAGTATGGGATTAGATGTGTGTATGTTGGCCGTGCGGTGTTTCGGGAATAAAAAAGTACAAATTAAATATATAAAAAGCGATTAATTGGTATGGTCAATAAGATATAGTTCTCACTTAAGTATAACAACCCTGTTTAAAAGGTGTTTAAAAGTGTACTGAAGGGATTGTAATAGCTTTTTAGGGGTTAGGATGAAACTTTATATGGAAAAACTGTGAGAGCTCAGCACAGAGCGCTGGTATAAAACCAGAAAATGAATAAAACCTAGCTTTTTAGTACTATTTAAAAAAACAAAAAACAACATTTAGTACCAGACACTTAGTAATTAAAAACGTGGTATAGTATGAGATTGAATTAAACGAGAGGGGGAATGTGTATTGAGAGATATTAATAACCAAAGGAGGCTTTATGCCCAAAAAGAAAGGTATTACCAACCTAAATGGTAAGAATAAAACAGACTCAACATCGACTAGCGACCAAACTAAGAAAGATGTTAAGCCTGTTAATGCTAAAGAAATCATTCTTACTTCCATAACCAGAGAGTTCTTATCTCAGATGGTTATGCTGATAAAGGATAGCTTCTTTTAACCTTAAGTGGTCAGCACATATATGTGTTGACCACTTCGTCACTATACACACATTGTTTTTATGTGCATATTCGATTTAGTTATATAAATATACAAATATACAAATATACAAATTTTACTACTTCCCCGCGCTCTCAACTTGTGTGTCTTTTTTGTCTTCTTTTTTGAAGTCGACCTTTCTTATGAGCTCCATCACCAATTCTTGTGTATTTAAAGGAAAACTGTCTTGTTGAGCTACATTGGTTTGCCTGGAAGCAAAAATGCGCTCAGCAATTGAAATTTTAATTCTATTTTGGTCTGCTTCTGGGAGTGATGCAATGTAAGGTGTGATTGCTTTTAAATCTAATGCTGTATGATGGTAGTTATATTGTTGTTCTCGATGCTTTGTTGATTCTCTTGAAAGATATGCAGCTGGTATTGATAAAATAAAAACTAATACAGTTCTGAAAATCGAGCTTTCCCAGTCAAATCCTGAATGCGTTGAATCATAAAATGAAAGACATACAATACCCACGATAATAGTCATACATACCAGAGAGAGCGCCCGCAGCCAGTTAGCTGCTTTTTTCTCTGCTACTGCGCTTGAAACATAATCGTCAGCCATTACACGATTAGCTGTATTTGATAACATACTTTCTATTTCTTTTTTACTCTCTTCTATATTAATTATGCCGTTTTTATAGATATCAGAAGCTAGCTCAATTTGTTCTGTGTATTGGGATTCAATAGTTTCTATTCTTTTGCTTAGTTCAGAAACCCTCACATTGTTTTTTTCAGCTAAAGAATTAAGTAGTTTTGTTCTGTTTTGAGTATTATCGAGTAGACTATCTAACTTTTTTTGGCCTAAGTCTGTAAATAAATCAATCTCTTTCTCTGAACGGGACCTAAAGCTGTCTATTACATCAGATTGTTTTTTGCTAAAAGAGCTCTCTAGCCGATGGTACTTACTTAATATTTCATTAATTTCATTACTAGCTATTTCATTTTTACTATGAGAGTCAAGTTCAGACGCGATCAAACTAATAGACAAATTAACATTTTCAAATAATTCGTATAGGAGTCTTATATCCTCATTTTTATAAATTAAATTTGCATCTTTCTCATTAGGTATTTCATCATCAAGTTGCTCACACAGAGAGAGTATTTTTTTTAAATTTAAATTTATTCTTTCTAATTTATTAAGTCGTGCATGTCGTTTATACTCATTAAACTCCTCCATATTTCCTTTTCTAGGTAGCCTGCCATCAGGCAAAACCGGAAATATAGACTTGCTTACACCCTCCGGCATATCATCAGTTAGCTTTTTGATACCCATAACAAGAGCATTAATATTATCTGAATTTACTAATTTTGATGACTGAATACTTTGAATCAGCCTCTTTAATTCTATTAATTTTTGATCCAAAACGTCCAAATGCCTTCCTTAACCTAACTTTTTCAAATAATTTCCTAAGACTATATAAAAATTTCATGCATGATTTCAATTACTTCTTTCTCATCATCCTGCGACAACCCTAAAAACGGTCTTGCAGGTATGGCGGCTAATCGCGGTATCATATCACTGGTGCCGCCAAATTGATGAATAGCGCCGTACTCCATGTTTGTTCCAAACTCTAGTGATTCATCGCCAATATTATAAGCGAGCGTGTCGCGGAGTATGTCATTTAGCCTGAGTATTTTATCTTTGTTCTTTTTTTTGCTTTTCGCGTAGTTGGGGCTAAGTGCTTGCCATGGTGTACCGTCGGGGCTGCGCTGCTCGTCAAAGTGATCGCGGTGGGTGAGCATTAAATGCTCCCCTACGTTACCCAATGCGGGCGCTAGGTTGTTAGTGTTTTTAATAAGCTGGGTGAGCACGTCGCTTACGGCCTGTGCGCCTTGGGTGCTTATTTGTATTTTAACACCAGCCATTACACTAGCCCTTCGTCAAATGCTTGCATGTGGGTTTGTTGGTCCAGCCCTGCAATAAGCGCGGGGAGTAAGTCAGCTATTTGGTTGGCTTCTTTACCTTTGGCTTGTTGCTCAAGCTGTGCAAACTCGCGACACGTTTGTAGGGTGTACGGGGTTTGCTTTAGCAACTGCTGCGTTTGCTCGATTAATGTCATCGTCTTTTTTCCTGTGATTTGGCGGCATCTTTTACTAGTTGGTCTATCCAGCTTACAAGCTCTGGTTGCCATTTCTTAAGCTCTTTGCGAGCCAACGCCCAGGCTGTAAATGCCTCGGCAAACTCTTCGTACTTGTTGGCGGCACCGTAATAGGTTACGGGTAAGGCGTTTTTTAAAAAGGCCGGTGCGCCTGCGTAGTAATGCACTTGGTGGCCTAGTTCGTGTAGCCATGTGGCAACCACTGCGTGAGCTTCGTTTTTATCCAGTGCATTAAGTGTATCTGATATTGTGTGATCGCGTTTTAAGATTTGTCCATTGTGTTTAAAGCTGTACTTACCTGCGTTGTTAGCGGCGAGCCTTACGGTAAGTGCTGCGGTGTCTTGCACGGCTTGCATGTCTACTTTGGCTAGGTTTTGACTGGCTTTTACTTTTACCACTACGTGCTCAAACCCCACAGAGGTGAACCCGCCTACGCGCTTAGAGTTGCGTGTTGCATATTGCATACGGGCGTAAAAGTCGTCTACGCCTAAATACTCGCCTACGTCGGCACGTATGGCTGCGTTTGCTTTAGAGCCTGCGCTCATTTCGTTACTTTTTACAAACAAGGTTTTAGTTTGCTTGGCGGTTAAAAAGCTGTTTAAGCCGCTAAGTACTTCGGTGTCTAGCTGGGCTAGCAATGGGTCGAGCTTTAGCGCGGTAACGTTTTTAGCGGTGCTGTAAGCCGATGGCACAATGCGGCTTGCTTGGTAATCTGCCACGCGCTTTGTAAGCGGTGGTTTGTCGGCCACTTGCTTTTTAGCCTGGCTTGTAAGCTGCGCTGTATTTTTGGGGGTGTAGTCAAAGCCTGGATCAATACCACGGGGTAGCTCAAACTCTTCGCCTGTTTTTTTGTTTGTCCAGGTGTAGTTACCCTCATCTGGTGCGGTGCCTACGGTTAGGCCACGGCGTTTAAGCTCACGTTCGCTAAGGCTAAACTTTTTACATTTACAGCCCCAGCCATTTTGTGGGCTGTGGGTATCCCACCATGGATGATCAACCGGTAAAACCAAGTTATTCCATTTTAAGTGCAGTAAGCGCGGGGTTTCACTATCGCCGTGTTTGTATAGCGCATAAGGGCGTGTGGCTTTAAGGGCTTGTATTTGCCCCTCGCGCCCTGCGTTGTAGGCTTGGCGTATATTGGTTTCGTATATTAACTGGCTACGCCATGCAGGTTCTCCGTTGTGCTCCCAGCCGTAACGCGATTTGATGTTATTAAATTCGTTTTGAAACCAGTCCAGGCTTTTACCTTCGCTTATGGCTTTGTCTACTGAGGTGTAAAAGTCGTTAAGCATGTCGGCTTTGGTAACACCTGCCACCATAAACGCGCGGTTATGGGCGTTTTTCCATACATCATCCCAGCTGTTGCTGGGTGTATTTAGCTTTTGCCTAAAAAACTTTATCCCTTCGTCAAACGGCAGTGAGCCGTATCTAACAGCCATTTAACGGCCCTCATCCACTTCTAGTGCGCCTAGTAATTCGCTGGCTGCCATGGCCTTTGCCATTAGCTCGCTAAAGCCCTCTGTGCTTATTTGTGGCTCAAGGGTTAGTATGCCGTCGCGTATTTCTTCTAAGCTGCTGGCGTTTTTAACCAGTTCGGTTACGGCATCGCTCATGCTGTTTAAATGGGTTTGTGCTTGTGCGGCTAGCTGCTCGGCCAATAGGTCGGCATTATCTTTTTGTGGCTCGGTTTTAAGTGCTGCAAACCCTTTTAGTGCGGCGCTTTGTTCGGTTGGCGCGGTGAGTGGTGCAATGCTTAAAATGGCTTCGCCCTTTTCTGGTAGCGGTATTTGGGTTTTTTCGCTTACCCAACTAACTGGTACTGGGTAGTTAGCTTCGGTAAGTATTTTAAGCGCAGGTGCAAGTACGGCTATGTCGTCTGCTTCGCTAGTGTCAAATTTAAAGCGAGGTATACGGCGTGCGCCTGAGTAGCTTTTAGAGTTAAGTGCGTGCATTGGGTAAATAATATCGCGCGTTATGGTGTTGGCTACTTGTTTTAAATCGCTTTCGGTTATGTCGTTTAGTACGTCCATATGCACACTACCCAGCGCGTTAGTGCTGGTTTTACCATCGGCTTGGCTGGTAAGCGTTGCGCCTAACACGGCTTTACTTTGGGTGGTTTCACACCATTTGATCATGGCTTCAAATGGGTCGGATTGACCATTAGCAGCATTTTGAAAATCGATTTCCATGCCTTTGGGGATAATACCGCCTGCGTTATGGCCGATGCTAAGCACGGCGCGTAACAAAGTGGCTTTTTCGTCTTCGCTTGCGCCATTAGGGTATTTACCCAGGCGTAGCGGTAAGCCGTAAATTTCTAAAAATTCGGCTAGGTCGCGTATTGAATAGTTTTTAAATAAGTACGGCCATGCCACGGTTGACGTTAACCCCGTGCGATGTATGTAACCCGATTTACTGCGGTGAACATGCGCACACCAACCAAACGGATTTAGCGCTTGGCCTGTGTAGCTGTTATCGCGCAGCATAAGCTGATTGCGGTTGTCGGGGTGGGTTTGAAATAGGTTTTGATCGCGAAATTCGTAACCGGTAATAATATGCTCGCCGTTATCAAATGCCCAATTAAGCTCGTTACATGAAAACGATTTTAGTATGGCGTCGCTGCAATCAAATAGCAGGTCGTCTAACCAGGTGGCATCTTCTAATATTTCTTGAATCGCTGCGGCGTCTTTTTCTTCTTGCTCTGTGGCGTTGCGCGGCGGTTCTACTGACCAGTCGTATTTTAACCAGCCTCTGCGGCGTTTTGTTAGTTCGCTAAATAGGTGGCCGTCTTTGTCTTCCATGTCTTTTGCTAGGTCGGCCATGGCCGCTAAGTCTCCGGCTTCGGCGTTTTTTAATAGCTGCGACAATTTAGCAGGGGTAAGCGCTTCGCTCGGATGCTCGGCGTACTGGCGCATTAACATGCCAATGCGGCTGTCTTGCTCGGTTTGTACTTGCTTAAAGTCGGTTGAATTTAGCGGATTTCCGTGAATGTCTACTATTTGGTTCATGGGTTTACTCTAACTTTAATGATGGGCTTAACGCTTAGCACGTATACATCTAGCGTTTTAGTGTGTTGGTGGGCCTTGGCTAAACTGGCGGCTGTTATATCTAGTTTTTGTACTTGTGCGGTGAATATCTCTTGGTAGAACACTCTAAAGCGCGGCATTACCAAGCAGCCTTACGATCACTTGCAAAGTCGTCGCTGTGGTCGGGGCGCAAGCTATTAGCGGCTTGCTGGGCTTTACTCGGCAGTGGTGTGTATTCTATGGCGCTGCCGTCCATTTCAGCGGCACGTATAAGCATGGCAATTGATACCGCGCTATCGCCGTGGCGTTTGTTGCCATCGGTGCCTGTGTTTTTACCTTTATCGACCTGCGCAATACCGTTTTTAAGTTTAATTTGACCTAAGTCGTCTAGTACATCTTGGTCTTTAGGTAACGTTATGTTATCGGTTTCAAAGTAGTCTTTTAGTTTTGGCATCCATTCGCGATACCAGGCTTGTGATAAATGCACGCTATCTACTAGCTCAGTGCCATATTTAAGGCTTGCAGCTTCGGCTAAGAAACCACCGTTACCTGTGGCGTCAAACGCAAGACCACGTAGTTTTGGTAAACGGTCACAAATATAAAGCATAATTTGCTTTTGCTGCTCGTAAGTAACGTTACGCAGCTCGACCATAAACGGCACGGTTAGGCTGGTGTCTTGGTTTATTTCACCAATACTGAATACGGTTAAATCGCCTTTACGTGCAAAATCCTCACCAAAGGCGTGAGTTAGATCAGGATTTAACCTACTTATTAAATCGTCAACATTTTTCTCGCACCACGTACTAACATCTTTTACGCGCTGCTCTTCTGTCCAACTTTCAAAGTCGGTGGGTGCTTCATAACGCAGTACTTTACAGTCGTCGTTTAGGGCACGTTCACGCAATCGGCGGCTTAGGTATTGCCCTGCGCCTTGGCTTGGTACGCAGTAAAGCTCTTCGTTTGCGGCCTCCTGTGTGGGGTAAAAGTCAACTTGATTGGCAAGCCATGAGTCTTCTTTGGCTTGCGTCCACTCTTGCCCACTGACTAAGCAAATACGCTTATATAGGCCGTGCCTCAGCGCTTTATCAATAGGAATGTGATGCACGGAATACTTTTTAGTGCCGCGCCTAGCTTGGGTTATTAGGGTGTTAAATAGGTTATCTACGCCGTTATGGGTCGAAATAATACGTACTCGCCCACCCCACATGGTAAGGGCCATGGCAGCTTTTAGTACTTCGTCTAGCTTGTCGTGGAATGCGGCTTCGTCTATTACTACGTTGCCTTGGCGGCCACGCAAGTTACGTGGGTTAGAGCTAAGCGCTACAATTTTTTTACCTGTGTTTGGAAACTTAATTTCAAAGGTATTGATTGATCGCTTTGTGCCGTCTGGGTCTTTTTCTTCAAAAATGCCCTCTTCCACTTCGCCCATGACCATGTTGAGCTTTTGCGCCCAAAATGCACAGGCGTCTATAAACTCCTTAGCCATTTCTTTGTCTGAGCCAAGGTAATAGGTATTTTGACCGTTGGCGGCTGCCGCTGCGCTTAATACGTCGTCTAGTGCTTCGGCAAAGGTTAACCCAGTACGGCGCGACTTTTCGGCAATTTTTACTATTGCGTTGTCTTCCATCCAGGCTTTTTGATAGCCAAAAAGTATGTCGGTGCCCATGGCAACCGCTAACGAACCTGATACTTTACTAAGCGGCAGCTCGTTGGTTTGGGTAACGCTTTGCGCTGTGCTAGTCATGCTTTAGCCCTAATATGTCACGTTTGAAAAAGGCCAGCATGTCGTCTGCGGTTTGCGGTAAGTTTTCATTTTTAACCTTTTGGTCTAGGTCTCTGGCGAGCTTTTGCGCGTAGGCTTTTTCTATTTCTTGCTGGCGTTTGTGTGCGGCCATGGCGGTTTGCTCTAGGCGCTGGGCTGCTAGCATGGCGTCTTTTATGGTGTCTATGTCTACCGCTGCGTCTTCGTCGGGGCTCATCATTTGTTGCTGCATAGCACGGAACAACTGAGAACGGCCCATTTCTAAAATAAGCTTGGTGGTATCGCCTGTGGGCTTTTCGCCCAGCTCTGCGGTGAGTGCTTTGGTTGACTCGCGCAGGTCACGTAGCTTTTGGCCTATGGCTTCGGTTTTTTGCGCATGGCGACTTAAGCCACTGCGGCTAATGGTTGCACCCTCGTCTAAACCCGATTCAATAATAAGGCTGTTAACTGCGTCGAGTATTTCGCCCTGGCTAAAGCGTTTGTCGCGTAGCATTGAGTCAAGCTGCTTTTTTATGTCTTCGGGCAATAAATCAACTTTGCTGGGTTGGCCTCTGCGGATTGATTCACTCATAGTTTACCCTCGTGGCCCTGGGCGCTTGATGCCAGGTACAACACTTATGCCCTCAGCAACGTCGATGCCTGATTGCGTAATACGAGCTACCCAGGTGTTTTCTGTGAGTTTATCAAGTGTTATATAACCGTTTTGCTCTAACCAATTGAGCAAGGTTTTAAGCTGATCGCGACTGCAACCCAGTGCGTAGCGCTGTAGTACATCGGCTAGCATGCTGGTGTTAGCGCCAAAATCGGCGGATTCTTTTAGCGTTATAAGTATGCTAATTCGTTGGTGTTCGGCTTGAACTTGTAACATTGCCATGGTGGTTTTTCCTATGGATGGGGCTTAAGGGCTGGCACGGTTTCCTCTACTGGTTCGCCGCACTTCATGCAGCGATACAGCGTGTAATCGGTTATGCCTTTATTAAAATCGTTGGTGGTAACAACCTGAGCGTGTATGTTTTTATAGCAAGCCTCGGTTTTATTTGTTCCTGTAAGTACGGTGATTTTTGCGCCGCATTGGCACTTATCGTTAACTATCGCCACTGCGCGTGCCTCTGAGTTCGTTTTCCATTAGTAAGTCGGTGAGTCGCTTTATGTCGGTGAGCTGTGGATTTAGTACGTCAATTTTGCCACTCACTTCAATCAGGCGTTTATCTAGGTCGTGTAGGTCATCGGCGTTAGGCAGGTCTTTTACTGTTTTTTCTACGGCACTTAAACGGCTTTCTAACACTTCATGCACCTTTTTAGTTACAAAAGTACTGCGTAGCCATGCCAATGCGCCTGCGCCAACTATGGCTACACAAACGGTTATAAATGCCTTTTGCCACTCCAAAATAAATTCCATGTTAGTGCCTGTAATGCTGTTGTTGTATTTCAATAAGTGATTGGCAATCAACACAGGTGCTACAGTTTTTAACTGCGTCACGGCGTTGCTTTGGTATGTCTATGCCGCACTCTTGGCAGTGCATAAACGTCGCCCCTGGTTTATTTGCTTGTTCGCGTTGAATAGATAGCGCGGCATCTAGCAGGTGCTGGTCTATTTTTTGTGCGTCGTCAACTTTGCTCAATGTGGCTTCCTTACTTTTTCAATTACGTTTTTAATACTTTGCTTAACGCTTGGCGCGGCCTTTTCAACGGTGCGGCCAATAACGTAGCCACCTATGCCTAATTGCAGTAAGTCCCATGCCTGCGCTGATAAGCGAAAAGCCAACCAACCAAATGAGTCAAAGCACACCAACACTAAAAACGTAAGCATGGTGATTGGCCGCCAATTACGCTGTAGCCAGCTTTCGCCATCAGCCTCGGCGGTAATAATTTGCGATTGTGCTTCTAGCACTTTGCCTTGTAGCTCTACAATTTTGCCCTCTAGCTCTAGCACTTGGCTTTGCGCCGCGTTTTCAATGCGCTTGAGTTCGTTGGTAACGGTTTGGCGTTCTTCGTCGCTGGTGAAGAGATCATCAATTAAATTGGTGATTGGCTCGACCACGTTAAACCAGTTTTTAATTGCCATTAGTCTCTCCAAAACGTTTTCTAAGGGCTTCACGGGCGTTTTTGTAGCTTTGCTGGCTGTTTACGCGCAGCTGTATGTCGATGGATCTAACCGATTGCCAGCCTTTGTTAAAGTGGCTTTGCATAGTGCCGCAGTGGCTGTGCATTGGTATTTTACGGGGATCAAATGGCATGTTGTGCATACGCGCATCTACCTCTTGCTCCATGCGTTTCTCGCGGCCTTTTTGATATGACCAATCCCAATTCTTACCCATTAGGCCACCTCGCTTAGCTGGTTTACTGCAAATTCAGTTACGTGGGCTAGGCGGTTATACCAGCCCTCTAAGTTTGGTTTTTGGCTTGAGTCGTTTGCGCAAATACGGGCGTACTTACGGCCACGGTTTACGCTGAGCAATACGGTTAGGCTAAGCGCTGGGCGCTTTAGGATAGCGGCTAGGGTTTTTGGCCCCATGCGGCCATCGGGCTTTGAATTGACTAATCTCTGGGTTAATTGGGTCATGGCGGGTGCGCCGTGCTGCACTGCGCCATCTAACAGCATAAAGTCAACACCTGCGGGGCTTTGCTCGCAGTGCATGGCACGCCAATAGTCACGGTGATAAAGGCTTACTGCTTTAGAAAGCGTTAGGTTCTTAATATCAAGGTTTGGATATGCACGCTGGCTTATGCCATATTTGGTAAGGCCGCCACGGTCTGATGCAACATTATTTAACCCGCCATCGCTGCGCAAGCCACCCTCTAAATAGAGGATTGGTAATATGCACTGGGCAAATTTCAGCGAGTATGGTGCAAGCGTCGCTTGTATTTCGGGAGATTGTTTGAAGTAGTTTATAGCTGGGAGCATACCGAAAAACCTTGTTGTTTTTCGGTATTGTGATTAATTAGCTTTGATTAGTGGCCGTGCGGGATTTCGGGAATTAAATAACTTGTTATTTATTTTTAGCCTTACTTTTTTTTGCACTTTTATCAACAGGCTTATAGTAAACATTAATTGGAATGTGCCGAACAGTGTAATCATTTGAACTGCCTGTGTGCTCATGCGTTGATATGAAACAATCTTTATTTTGAGTACAAATTTCGGCTTTTATACTTCTAGACTTATAAAAAGGGTCCTCAATCAGCATTTCTTTCCATTTATTTACCACTTTGGCAGTGTTTCCTCCTCTATTAATTATTATAACTGCACCATGATTTTGCTTATAATTACCTGAACTATATCTATCAGATAATTGTTTAAAGCCCTCTAACAAATCATCATATTTCCTATGGATTTTAGACTCACCAAGCCATTGATAACCGTGTATTTTATCATTTACTATAATGTCTGGATGCCCTTTGTTAAAGGTATCATGCCCTGCATCATAACCTATCATATTTAGGTGGTTTGCAATCTCTATGTTATATCGATCTTCTTCATCTTTTTGTCTTATTGAAGCTGATGTAATAATGCTTCTGGCAATATAATCATCAATGTCGATGTATAGACGAGTAATCCAATCTTCGTAAGTCGATCTAGAACAAAGCCGTGAAGCGAAGCCTGCTAATGTTGGAACATGATCTTCCATTTCTATAAGTTGAGATAGTGTCATGTTGGTATTCATATATCAGCTTCCTTCACAGCGAAGTTAGAAAGCTTAAAATAAATATATATATGATCACGGACGTCAGAAATTAATTCACCCGAATCAGGTATTTCTATTTCATTATCCTCTATTGCTGACTTTGTGTTTTCTTCATCCAAATCAATACAGTAGTCTTCTAGAATATATTCAAAGTGCATTGTTAATAAAGGAACCCTTGCCCCACAAAAATATTGGGAAAGCTCAGTAATTTCAACAGAAGACATATCACATTTGCAATACTTTTTAACTAACGGGTAAGTTAAATGTATATCTTTGCTTATTTCTTTGGTAAAAACTGACTCAAGAAAATTTAAAGCAAAAATGCCCAGGTTGGAGCGCTGCCAATCGGTTTCAATTAAATTTTGCCAATAAGTATATTTATCCATCACACACCTTTTAGTATGTTAAAAAAATCATCCTGATCAGATTTTAACGGTGAAGATGTCATTACAGCTGAGAATAAAGTTCCACCACCTTTTTTACTTATTTCAGCGAGTGCCGAATTCAACGATAGCTCTACTTCTGTAGGATCTGAGTTTTCAATTTTATCATCTTTTTTAAGTTCAGAGTCCCATCTAATGGATATTTTATATGGTCTTAAATCATTACAATTGTCTCGACCACCTATGTGAAAGCTACCATTACGTACATCTCCACCTTTTTGCTTACTTCTATTTCTTTCATTGTGAACATAACCTTCATCTGTACAAAATGTTAACTCACAAACCCTATATTTCTCAGATAAATAGAGATTTTCTATGAGAGGGAAAAAATTAAATGGATTACTAAATGCATTACTAGTACTAAGTTGATACATACCAATAAAAGCTTCTTTTATACATTTAAAAGCTAAATCCAAGTCTTTTTGACCTGAAATAAGATCGCTATCTAATCTTATATCTAAAGTATTGTCAGAATAATCTAAACATACAACATCTATGTATTGCTTTAGCCTTTCTTCAAAAACAGTAACTTTCTTATATTTTTTTAAAAATGAGGCTATTTCAGTTTGCTCGTTGTCTTCATACTCTTTGGGTATTACTTCTTTTTTCTCTGTTATTGATTTTATTGATGAAAAATAAAAAAATTGTTTAGTACCTTTATTCTCTATGTTAATTAACTCGACTTCACTGGTTTCTTTTACCAAATCATTAGGAATTACATAAGGAAAATATTCTTTTGCTAGTTTGCAAGAAATACTAGATTCTTTAAAAGTATTCTTTTTGAAAATATGAGTTTGACTGAAATCACTAGGAAGTCTGTATATTTGAATTGTTTTCTGACCACCAACTAAAACCTCATAATAATACTCTCGAAATATTTGAATAAAGGTTTGTGCATTCGATTCTTTCCGCAAGAAGTCTTTAAGACTAGCTAATGTATTGATTGAACCTTTGAGAACTTTGTAATTATGTCTTTTTAATAAAGCCTTCAATTGCTCCCAATGCATCTTATCATCAAGAGATTCAAGTAAAGTTATAGCTTCTTTTACTGCCATGTCCCTTCCAGCAATTTTAATTTTGTATACATAACTATAACTTTTATATTTATTATTTAAAACTAACTTCTCTTTCTTCTTTAAATTTAAATATTTTTTCAGTATTTTGTTAAAAGCCGCATTGCGCGGCTTATTGTTTTATTAATCAAGATTACTAAGATTTAGTTTCATTCGATGGGCATTATCAGCTAGTACCGTGGCGATATCGCTCAAACCTATTGGTACATCATTGCTGTTGGGGAGACTTGCAAGCTCTGCAAATAAAGATAAGGTGACTTGAATGTTGTGTAACTCATTTAATGCATGCTCTTTTAATTTGTTATCCATTACCAATTCCATAATAAACATTTACGTAATTATTGAGTAATTCAGCAGTTACGGAAGTACTTCAACGATTTCAGCCCCTAACTTAACTTAAAACGTAAATCGCGCAACTGTTCAGGATTAACTACTGTTTATTGACGTAACTCCTTAATTTTAATCTGTAATTCAGTAATACCCTTTAGTAATTCGTTTGGTTTATGTATTAACATAAACTCTAAATCGCTTGCTTTTACACTTTCAAGGGCTGCGGGGGGTTTAGCTATAAGCGGTGCGCCTACTTCATCTATGAATTTGTTTTCGTCTTGCATAACATGCAGCTGTATTTGTATGTCGGTGTACTGCTCTTGCAGTGTGCCCAAGAGTACGTAGTTGTTTGGGTATTTGCCCTCTAGCATATCGACTATTAATGTATCGATGTACTCTACCGCCTCAGCAGCTACATTAACCGCTTCGCTCATTGGCGCTTTACACATGGTATTGCTCATTAAAATAGTCTCCGTTGGCGGCGTTCGGTTTCTACACTGCGTTGATACTGGATTATTTCAGCTATACGGCGCTCTGTTAGCTTAAATTTATTGGCAAGCTGTTCGATGTTATTGCCTTTGTATTCTTGCCATATTTGTATATCGCGTAGTGCGGCTTTTAGCCGTTGGTCGGTGGGTATGTAAACATCACGTCCACCAAAGTAATGACCTATTGCCAAAGTTATAGCTTCGCCTACCCCTTGTGGGTTGTTTACGCTGGCTTTGGTTAGCTGCGACTCAATAAGTAGTGCAAGCGATTGTAAGTTGCTAGGCCAACGTTTACGTACTTCGGCTGCATCCTCGGTAGATAGCTTGCTTAGGCAGTCTTGCAGCTGCTCTACACTTTCGCCAAATAGCTCTGGCTGTTCCTCTTGTTGGTTAGACATTATCACCTCTATATTGCTTTTTTTGTAATGCTCGCTTTTGCCACTGCTTAAGTGATTCAAGCACTTTAAGCGCTTGTTGCTGAGTTAAAAAATGAGTATGAAGACTGATATTTTTACCTAGCTTATTACGATTTAGAACACGATTAACGTAACCATCTAGGGCTGTTTCTGAGCCATTACGCACAAAGCCTTGTTTGTGCATGGTGATCCAAATTGCGCGTATTTTGTTTATTTCGCCTAATTGCTTTGGTGACGATTTAGGGCTTAAACGGCGTTTAGCCTTTGTTTTAAACCCTGCTTTTTTAAAGTGTTCTAACACTTTGTTTAGCTCTGACAAGCTCATTTGGCTGCATGATGTTTTGCCCGCTGCGCCAAGTAGTGCGGCGCGGTAGGTGTCGTCGTCTAGCCCTAGCTGCCCTTTAGCGATGTGAATTAGCTGAATTAACTTTGCTTTAGTCATTTTTAAACTCTTCTAGCTGCGCACGTAGGCTTAAATAGCTTTGACCTATGTCGTTGGCTTCTTGGTCTGTAAATATGCTGGTGTCTACTGCTAGCTTGTGTGAGCACTCTAAAAACTTAACGAGTGCAACAAGCTGTTTTAGCTCTAATGTGGGCTGTATTAATAGGGCCATGTGACCTCCTTTTGTTGCTTTATTTTTATCAAAATGCTTTTTGTTTTAGGTAAAGCACTTTGATAAAAAGCCGCATCCGTGCGCGCTTTTTGGTTACTTAATTAGGCTTTGTGGTTGGGCCTAGTGTTGTTGGGTTTACACTTACCAGTTGGCTTTGCACTACAAAGGTGATGTTTTGAAATACAAAGTTAATACTTACTGGTTCTTTACTTTGAGCGACCTGATTTACGATGTTTTGTAGCTCGCTGTGTTCGCTTACTTGAATTGTTATGCCTTCCATGAATTGCTCCTTATAGCTTTGCTATGTCGAGTGATATAGCGTGTTCGTGCTCGCCTATGGTTTCGTAAAAACGAATAAAGCGGGTTGAGTCCATTACCAGTATCGAGTCGGCTATTATGTCCATTGCACGCTGCCATTTACCGGTTTCGTCGGTGATTTTAAGGCGGCGCAAGCCAAGTACTTTTTGCACTGAAACTTTGCCTTTTTTGTCGGTGGCAAAGGTTTGTTCAATAATGAGTTTTAGGTTTTCGTTTGCGCCCTCGCTCCATTCGTTTAGGCACTCGTCTATTAGCTCTTTAGCTACAAGCAGCTCGGGGCCAAGCTCTATGCTTTCTTGCACTTGGAGGGTTACTTTTTGTTTGTGATCAAAACTGCGTAGCGTGACGTTACCTTTAGTGCCGCCCAACTCAACCGCATACTCTTGAGCTAGTAAGGCTATGAATGCGTCAAACTCACTCATTTGCTGCTTTTTAAACTCAGCGAGTGCTTTGCTTTGCTCCTTGGCTTTAGCTATGGCCGATTGCACAAATTCATGGCGAATTATGTCGGCTGGGCGTATCGCCTTAACGGGCACCTGGTGGCCTTTTTGATTAATTAAAAATTCTTGTGGCATAGTGGTTTATCCTTCTATAAACATGACAATTTGGCCGTGTAATTTAGCTGGGCGAACTTGTCGCGTTCGCCCGTTTTTTGTTTCGGTTATTACGGGTAAATGTGCTGGGGCTTGGCCTGCCACTTCGATTACATGGCGGCTAAATCCCTGATGTGTGTCTAGGATTTGTAACCCTTGTTTTTGTAACTCTTTTAGTGCGTTGCGTAGTTGCATGGTTATTTACTCCCGCATATTTTTGAGTGTGGGCAACCGTTACGACAGGCTCTATAAAGCGCTACGCGTACATGGTTGGTTGCTGCGAACTTTCTGTTTTGATGTTCTAGGCATACGTTCAGCGGTATTTCGTCCAAGATTGGGCAAGTTACTGTTGATGCCATGAATACACCCTCTACACGCTGCTGTATTACGTGTGTAGAGGCTTTGTATTTGCTATTTATTACTTGGCTTACTGTGGCTTTACTCACGCCAAGTTTTTCGGCAACGCTGCGCATGCCTTGTTTTGCTACTTCGTCTTTTAAGACGTGTAGCCAATTAGTTATTGAAGTCATGCGCTTCTCCCAGTGTGACGGGCGCTATTTTTACGGTTTTACGTTGCACGACGTTAAACTCAACTAGCTCGTGTGTGTTTGGGTCAAATACGCCTGTTGCTTTTGGGATCGGGCGTTTGGGACCGGTATTTTTAAGTATTCGGTATATGGTTGACTCTCCTGCTCGCTCAATGACTGAGCCTGTACGTGGGGCTGATTTGACAACAAATATGTACCCTACTTTTTTTAAAATTGAGATATATGAACGCGCTGAGGCTACCGATATGTCTGCGGTGCTAGCCACTTGCCCTGCGTCAAATTCATTTAGGATTCGCATTGATTGCCACATGCGCTGTCTCCCTGAGTTTTTTTGCTTTGCATCGATTTTATTTACTTGTTTAAACGGCTTATATTTTGCGTTTATAACGGTGTAAGTGATGTGCTCGTGATCAACATGTTCGGCTATTGCTTTTGCTGCTACTAGGCGCTTTGCAAAGGCTTTTAAACTGTCGATCGTTGTGTGCTCTATGGCATCGCGCACTTGTTGCAATGAGAATGTTTTTAAGATTCTCATTGCTTGCCATGCGTCTTTTAGTTGTGGGCGGCTCACTAATTTCTCCTTACGCTTTTTTAAGGAAAAATTCTTTATTGCCCCACTGTTGTAGGTCGATGCTCGTTAACCCATTCGCCAATGCAAAGGCTTCTATTTTTGATAGCCCTGTGATGATGCGACGCACCTCGCCGTCGGTGTCGCTAAGCAGCTGGTTTAGTAGGTCGTCTTGTATTGTGAGCGTTGGTTCAATGACTGCATTGACGATAATTTGCAGGTCTTCGCGCTGAGTTGGCTGAAACTCTAACCATTCTGATATACGGTTATAAAATTGACGGTGACGTTGTAATTTACGGCGTACTGATTCCATGCCAATAAGTACTACTGGGCAGTTGGTTAGGTCGTGAATGTCGCGCACGATTTCGAGTGTGTTTTTGTCGTTTAGTAGGTAGTCGGCTTCATCTATAAACAGTGGGCGATTGTGGATTGCCATGTGCTCAATGATGTAGTTAAGCATGGCTTCACGGGTGTAAATATCAGGGCCACTTAGTTCTTTAACTATTTGACGTAGCAACTGCGCTAATGTCATGCCTGATGTTGCACGAATGTAGATGCCGTCGCAGCGGTTAACCAACCATGCTGTTGCGGTGGTTTTACCAAGACCTGGATCGCCGTAAATAAGGCCAATACCTGGCACGCCATGAGCGCGCTGGTTTAGCGCTTCTACCATCATTTGTGTGGCTACTACGTTGCTTACGATTGCTATTTTAGTTTTCATGGTTTTTCCTTTTACTGGTTATGTAATTTTGTGGTTGCAGCAGGTGCTGGATTCATGTCGTTTAGTAGGTCGTCTAGGCGCTTTGATGTGGCGCGATTGTTTTGCTCCCACGTGTTAAGCCATAGCGCGTCTACGTCACTTAACTGATTTTCTAGGCGCTGCTTTTTATGAAACATGGCTTTACTTTGTGGGTTGTCGAATAGCGGTGTTGGGTTTACGTTTGCTACTGCTGTTTCTTCATCCAACTGCTTACGACGTTTTTCAAACTCACTTAATTGCTCGTCGCTAAAGCCGACTGCTGACTTGCTGTCTAGCGCTTTTATTGCTGATTGCGTTATGACGTTGGTGTGTTCAACCGACTGTTTAGGCAGTGTTGAAAGTGCTTTATTTTGGGTTGTGTAATGCCCTAATACTTCGTTTGCTATGTCTGATACGTTGACGCTTTTAGCGGTCTTTTTAAGCTCTTTTAGCTTGCGCGAAGTTTCGGCTGATTGGCTGCGTTTTGCATAGCGAGCAACGTCCTGGCGTGTCATGCCAGCTGACTCTATTTCGTGGTCTACCGCGATACAAATAAACTCGTTATTTATGCGGTTAAACACGTAAATACGGCCAACGTTTTTAGGGTCCCATTTACATAGGACTTCATCGCCTACGATTGCACCTAGCTCCGCTGCTATATAGAAACCACCACTCAGTTTTATGCCCTCTTTATGCACGGTACGTAAACCGCGGTTGGTGGGTATTGGCTGTAGCATTACATCAAGCAAACGCTCGTCTTTGATCACTCTGATTTGGTCGCGGCTTGCTGCGAATAAATCGAATGGTGTTTTATTACCAACGTT
The DNA here is from genome assembly GCF_023161905.1 of Pseudoalteromonas sp. 2CM41L. NCBI lineage: Bacteria > Pseudomonadati > Pseudomonadota > Gammaproteobacteria > Alteromonadales > Pseudoalteromonadaceae > Pseudoalteromonas > Pseudoalteromonas sp. 2CM41L. The sequence goes on along the minus strand of NZ_JALNTN010000002.1, from coordinate 386,442 downwards.
GCTATGTGGCTTGTGGTGGTAGCGGTTTTCTATCCAGTTATCTACGAACTCTTGCAACTGCTGCGCGGTCATATTGATTTCGATAGCTGACTTATCACCGCCTTGCTTTGCTAATAAGCGCTGTGCAAACGTTTTTCGCGCTTCAATTGCCTGGCGTTCTGAAACGTTGTGACCAATGTAACCGGTTAATAGCTCAGCTATGTCGTGCGAGAACGTTTTAAAAAACCGCTCTATATATGGCTTTTCTTCACCACTAAACGGGCGTGTTGTTTCGTGCTTTATGTCGAGCGCGTCAAACACACTTTTTATTTGTATTGAGGTGTAGTCTTTACCGTTATCGGTGCGGGCAATTTCGGGTATACCCCAGTCGAGTATTGCTTTGCGGATAACTAAACAAATACCGGTGCTGTCACTAGTTGGGTGAATAACGACTTTTGCACGGCGGCTAAATACGTCGATAATTCCGATTAGTGAGTGGCGGCCATCGGTTAGCATTACGTCTGATGGGGTTGAATCGAACTCCCACAATTGGTTAAGACGTTTTACGTTTTCGTCCATTTTACCCATGGCGCTCATATACTTGTTTTTCCAAGCGTCTGGGTTTGCCATTTTTGTATAAAGTGCGCTGTTTTCGCGCTTCCAACGTGTTAGCCAATCGCGAATTGTGGTTTCTGCTGGTAGTGCTTTTCCTACCTGGTAAAAGCGAGCAATTAAGCCCTCTTTTATTTGTGTGGCTTTTACGTGTGGGTATTCGTAGATCATTGCTATGCAAAAATCGGCTAGCTCTTTGTCTGAGTCGATGATTGATTTGCCGCTACGCTTAGGCTTTAAAGCTAAACCTGCTACGCCTTTTTCGGCTATGGTTTTTTGCCAGCGTATTAGTGTAATGCGCGATACAGATGGAATTAAGCTTCTGTATTCTACAGGTACGTCGATTAGTCCTTTGTTATAGCGTTCGCTATATAGGTCAAAGCCTGCAACTTTCGCTAGGTTGTTCGCACTTACAAAATTTTCTGCCTCTTTTAAAACCCAGCATTTCGCACTTGCCTTGGGTGGAATACTTTCCAGTGCAGCAAGTTGCTTTAAGTTTTGGTCTTTAAGCTCAGTTATTTCAGAGTTTTTAAGACGATCGGCTTGTTCATTTACACTTAAATAAGCCTTACCGCTGTGTGCTGCTGAACTATTTGTTTCTTTAATTATAGCCTCTTTAACCTGCACACAAATGTGTGCAGGAAGATCGGCAAGTGCATACTTACGTACTTTTCCGCCTCTGCCTTTAAACTCTGTATAAGGCCAACATTCGTTTTTAGCTCTTATTTGAATACTGCGCTTATTTACAAGCATATAAGCAGCTATTTGATGTGCAGTGTATAGTTCCATTACGCACTCCTTTTAAGGGCACGGCGGCCCGCCTTGCGGTTAGGCTTTCCGTCAACACCATAGCGATCAGGCCATAGTTCTAAAGCACTAACCCCGATAACCTCAGCTATTATTTTCTCAACAATTGGATACGGTCTGTGTAATGCGGTTTGTACTGCATTAGATTTATAGCCGCGACTAAATGAAAGCTGACGACATGACCAACCTTCTTTTTCTAACGCGCCTTTTATATCCGTGACCGTCCAACCTGGACTATTCATATCACCCATCTTCTTGCACCCCATTGTGTGTATTTTGTATTCATGCACACAAATATATACACACAAAATTGTGCATACAAGCTTTATTTGCACACAATTGAATGCATAACAGGCAACCTATTGATTTTATTTGATAATTATTTTTAAATTTTTACTTATGAAGTGGATCGCGGTTCGCACTTTAAAGTGCGAATGGATCGCAGTTGAGGAAAGTGAGTGTTTTAAATTTTTATTTTGTATGCACCCGCTTGTGTGATTAAATACATAATGTTTATTCATCCGAACACTGACTAAAATAAAAATGCCAGCATTCAATCAATACTTAAAAGCACTCAGAGAACGCAAGTTCTTAGATATAGGCACTGTAGCCTTACGCACTGGTGTGCATAGAAATACTCAATCAAAATATGAGGACAGCCGTGATCCTCCTTTTGATTACCTGGTTGAGTTCGCTGAGCTGGTTGAGGTGCCTTTAGTAGAGATATTATTAAAACGCTTGGAAGATTCAAAAGCATCTGAGCTTGCAGTAGCTGGCGCTAAAGCTTGTTTGAGTACTAACAAACAAAGCGTTCAAGAAGCCCAACAAGCCTCTACCACAACAAATACTTTAACGAGTATGGAGCTTGGTGAAGAATCCCATGGGCTTATCCCACAGGGTGCTGTAGCATTTGTAAATACGGCTGATAAAACTATTAAGGCCGGTAATATGTATGCCTTTTTAAACCCTATGACAGGTATGCACTTTGCTGCAAAGCTTTCACTTACGACTACAAAACTCAAGTTGGTATTTGAGAACCCAGAACGTAAAGACTTGGAGTTTGCTATGGAAGCTGGGGAAACAGAATCACACTATATTTTAAAGGCTTTGGGTTTTTTAGGTAGAATAGTAAAAGTAGAGCTAAATTTTTAGTTATCATCTCTCCCCGTTTTTATCAGGCTTTCGCGCTTTTCTTTATCACTTATTCGCACTTTTTCTGATCGCACTTAATTTTATTAAAACTAGTCTTAAGCCCTTATTTTTCCCGCCTTTTCCCATCTATTCTTATCTATTCCCTGTTTATCATTTAGATCTGGTAGTTACACTTACAAACAAAAAATTAAGCTAAGCCAAATCTTTGTGCCTAATACAGCTATAAGTGTCTTAATTAGTTAACGCCAATATTTAGCAACTTATTGATTGTTTTGTTTTTGTACAGCTTTTTAAAATAAAGTTTTCAACCACGGCTTTATTAGTTTAACCCCTCTTAAATACCGTAATACGAAAAAACTACCCTACTGGATTTTTTAAAAAGATCTGCTAGCTAAATTTATACTCGGTTTTATGACAACCAGGTTAAATACAAATTTACTGATTTGCCGCGATAAATTTTGTCTCAGCGGCATTTTTTACACATAAATTAAACAATGGCTATTTTATGGGCGCTGTTTTTTTCACATTGGTGTGAGTCTAAATAGAGATTTACCGCCGTGTTTTGCATAAATAGAGTTATAAAATGCGCAGATCGAACATAAAAACAACGAATAAACTTCTTTTTTAAATTTATGACTTTTATATGTTGACACTTTGCGGCTCCATCATTAATATTTCGCCCCGTTGAAAGGCATGACGCTTCCCCCTTAGCTCAGTTGGTTAGAGCGACGGACTGTTAATCCGCAGGTCCCCCGTTCGAGTCGGGGAGGGGGAGCCAAGTTTTTCAATCATAAACGATTCCCCCTTAGCTCAGTTGGTTAGAGCGACGGACTGTTAATCCGCAGGTCCCCCGTTCGAGTCGGGGAGGGGGAGCCAATCATAAGAATTTCATAGACATTTCAGTAATTTTCCACTACTCTTCTGCTTTATAACTAAAACATAATATCTATTCTAATGTGTTGCTATTAGTTGAATGATCAAGGACCTGATTCCTTTCCTTTTGAACTATTAAAAGATTGATAACATGGCTGGCTTTAAAAAACTTATTTTTATACAAATCCTGTCTTGGCTTGTATGTGTTGCGGCTGGAAGCTACTTCATATCTGTAAGCTTTAATAATGCAGTAAGTGAAGCACAAACTTCAGCGCAAACCAGTGTAACACGTTACATTAACAGCTTAACAAGTGATGAGCTTTCGCCTGAAAGTATAAAAAAAACGATTGGCGATGGTAAAACGTTTTCAAGCTTTATACTAAGAGACTACCAAGGGGCTGAGGTATTTTCAGTTAACTCCCCTACCCAGCTACCCATGTTTGCTGAATTTATTCAATCTAGCTTTAATTCGGTTCGCCCACAGTTTGCCGTTAACGACGCTGCAGATATAAAAGTAGAATTTACCCTCAACATTGAACGTTTAGCGCAGCAGCTACAAACCTCGTTATTTATAGTTATATTTATTTCTGCCTTTTTAGTGATTATTCCTATCATATTAATGAAGTCTATTTTTCTTAGCTTAAATAAAAATATCAGCATGACCGTAGCCGATGTAATAGACATTTATATTAACCAAAATCAAATTGGCGACGACTTAGACACCGCACTTGATGCAAGTAAAATGAAAAAGCTAGGTAAAGATTTAGTCCCGAGCTTTAATCGCCTTTCGCATTTTTTAAAAAATAAAAATGATGATATTCAAAACGCTGCCTTAAGTATCAAGCAAGAAGCCTATAAAGATGTAATTACCGAATTAGGTAACCGTAATATGTTTGTTGAATATTACGAAAAACACATCGAAAACAGTGAGCGCAGTACGTTTGGATCGTTAGCGCTTGTACGCTGTAGTGAGCTGCAAACTATAAATCAAAGCCGTGGCTACCAAAAAGGTGATGACTACGTTAAAGGTGTGGCGGATATAATTAAGCATATAAGCGGCACTTACACCGGCAGCCAAGTATTTAGGCTAAATAGCTCAGACTTTGCCGTTGTACTTCCTAATACCCCACTTAAAGAAGCAGAGCGTTTTGGTGAAAACCTGCAATCGCGCTTTACTCAATATCAACAAAACCAAGAGCTAAGCTCTGTGGCTAACACAGGTATTGTGGGCTACGAAAAAGGCAAACCGCTGGGTGAGCTATTATCGGTTGTCGATAACGCAATGAGCATGGCGCAATCTAAGCAAGTAAATGCATGGCATGTGCAGCGCGAAACCGATTTAGTTAATAATGTAAGTGCAGGGTTTGGTAACCAAAACTGGCGTAAAGTGATTAACGAAGTGATTGAATCAAAACGTGTTCACTTAGTAATGCAAAATATTATGCCGCTGGGTAAAAGCATTAAGGCGTATGCAGAGATACAAGTGCGCTTTAAAACCGAAGATAACCAAGTGCTCCCTACGGCCTCGTTTTTAGCCATGGCTGAAAAACTCGATATGGCCATAGAAATTGACCGCTTAATTATTGACTCATCACTTGAAAAAATTAAAAGCCGTAACCTCTCTGAAAAGTTTTTTGGCCTGAATGTAACCGCCTCAAGTGCACATAACGATCAATTTGTTATTTGGTTAGAGCGCCGCTTATTAAAAGATACACATATAGCCTCTAAATTAGTATTTGAAGTAAGTGAGTTTGGCCTACAGCAAAATATTAAAGCCAGTAAACGCTTTATTGATATGGTGCATCGCGTAGGTGCCCGCGTAACGGTTGAACGCTTTGGTGTAGGACTAACGTCGTTTAAGTTTTTCCGTGATTTAAAACCAGACTTTATTAAAATGGATGCAAGTTACACCCGCGGCCTAGAGGATGATAAAAACAATCAATACTTTATGCGCCTAATGGTTGATTTAGCCCACCGCATTGGTGTGAGTGTGTTTGCTGAGGGCGTTGAAAGCCAAGAAGAAAAACACATAGTAGAAACGCTTTGCCTAGACGGCGTACAAGGTTATTACATAGAAAAACCTAAAGATATTTAGCACCTCCCCTTAATGAAAGTAAAAAAGAGCACATGTGCTCTTTTTTGCGTTTAGCTGTTTAATTTTTCGCTTACTTTAAAATCACATAAATTTTACAGCTTTGTGATCGCTTAATTATTTTACTGTGTTTATTTAACTGATAACGACTCGCATATGTTGTTTATCGGGGCAGAAAAAAGGATAATACACAGGATTTTAATAGCGCGAGGCACACATGACAGAATATGTCTTGTTATTGATTGGAACCGTTCTAGTTAATAACTTTGTATTAGTACAATTTTTAGGCTTATGTCCATTTATGGGTGTATCAGGCAAGCTTGATACCGCTATTGGTATGTCTTTAGCAACCACGTTTGTGCTTACTCTTGCCTCTGTTACAAGCTATTTAGTTAATCAATATATTTTAGCGCCGCTAGATATCGAATTTTTACGCACCATGAGCTTTATTTTAGTGATTGCCGTTGTGGTGCAATTTACCGAAATGGTTGTGCGTAAAACTAGCCCGACTCTATACCGTTTACTGGGTATATTTTTACCGCTGATCACCACTAACTGTGCGGTATTAGGTGTTGCGCTTCTTAATATAAAAGAAGATCACACCTTTTTACAATCGGCCGTGTATGGTTTTGGCGCAGCCGTTGGCTTTTCATTAGTACTTGTATTATTTGCAGCGCTGCGCGAACGCCTTGCTGCTGCAGATGTTCCTACCCCGTTTAAAGGCGCCTCAATAGCCATGATCACCGCCGGCTTAATGTCGATGGCGTTTATGGGTTTTACCGGATTAGTGAAGTTTTAATATGACCTTAATGTATGCCTTGATAGCGCTTGGCTCGCTAGCGCTTGTTTTTGGACTTATTTTAGGCTTTGCAGCTATTCGCTTTCGTGTAGAAGGCGACCCAATTGTTGAGCAAATAGATACCATTTTACCGCAAACCCAGTGTGGCCAGTGTGGCTATCCGGGCTGTCGCCCCTACGCTGAGGCAATTGCCAACGGGGATGAAATTAATAAATGCCCACCAGGCGGTGAAGCAACGGTTAAAAAGCTGGCCGATTTAATGGGCGTAGAGCCTAAACCGCTTGCCGGTGGCGAACAAGCAGAGCCGATAAAAACAGTGGCCTATATTCGCGAAGACGAGTGCATAGGCTGTACTAAGTGTATTCAGGCATGCCCTGTGGATGCCATTGTTGGTGCTACACGCCAAATGCACACTGTACTAATAGAAGAATGTACCGGCTGCGATTTATGTGTAGAGCCCTGCCCTGTAGATTGCATTGATATGCTGCCTGTAGCCGAAACAAAACAAAACTGGAAATGGCAACTTGATGCTATTCCTGTCACGCAAATAGATTAGAGGTTTGAGTGGAAAAGTTACTTGAACAAATTAAAAAAGGCACTGTTTGGGCATTCCCGGGCGGCGTGCATCCACCACAACAAAAAACACTCTCTAACAGTGCGCGTATTGCTAGGCTTCCTCTACCTGATAAGTTAGTTGTACCAATTAAACAGCACATTGGTGCTAACGGAAAATTAATTGTAGAAAAAGGCCAACAGGTATTAAAAGGCCAAGCACTTACCGTGCCCGTTGCGAATTGGTCTGTGCCTGTACATGCGCCCAGCTCTGGCACCATAACAGATATTGCTTCTATGCCTTCGGCGCATCCATCGGCTTTACCTGAGCTAAGTATTATTATTGAGCCTGATGGCAAAGATCAATGGTGCGAACTAACCCCAACACCTAACCCAAGTGAGCTTAGCCACGATGAATTAGTCGATATAATTCATCAAGCAGGTATAAGTGGTATGGGTGGAGCAGGCTTTCCTACTTATGTAAAAGCCGATATAAAACAACCTATTGAGTTTTTAATTGTTAATGCTGTTGAGTGCGAACCATACATAACAGCCGACGATGTGTTAATGCGTGAACATGCCAAGCAAGTAGTGCAAGGCATTGAGCTAATGCAACAAATTTTAAACCCGACACTGTGTATTGTTGGCATTGAAGATAATAAGCCCGAAGCCATAGCGGCTATGAAAAGTGCCGCAGAGCACAACGCCAATATTGTTATTCAAACGGTGCCTACTGTTTATCCATCGGGTGGCGAAAAACAATTAATTAAATTACTTACAAACCGTGAAGTACCCAGTGGCGGTATTCCTGCCGATATTGGTATTTTAGTACACAACACAGGAACTTTGTTTGCTGTGCAGCAGGCAGTGTACGAAGGTAAACCGCTTATTGAACGCGTTGTTACAGTAACAGGTAACACCATTCATAATGCGGGTAATGTATGGGCATTATTAGGCACCGAAGTTAAGCACCTGCTTGATTGCCAAGGTTTTTCACCCGTACCCCAGCAGCGCGTTGTAATGGGCGGGCCGATGATGGGCTTTACCTTACCGACTGTGCGTATTGGGGTAATTAAAACCACCAACTGTATTTTAGCTCCCGATCATAAAGAGCTGGCAGAGCCTGGCCCTGAAAAAGCCTGTATACGTTGTAGTGCCTGTGCAGATGCCTGCCCAGCTTCGTTATTACCCCAGCAATTACAATGGTTTGCAAAATCAAAAGAATACGACAAATTACAAGAGCACAACTTATTTGATTGTATTGAATGTGGTGCGTGTGCGTATGTATGCCCAAGCGAAATTCCACTGGTGCAGTATTACCGCGTAGCAAAAGTAGAAATAAAAGAGCAACAAGCCGAAAAAATTAAAGCCGATAGAGCAAAAGAGCGCTTTGACGCCCGTAAAGAACGCCTAGAGCGCGAGCAACAAGAACGTCAAAACCGCCATAAACGTAAACCAGCGGCAAAAACATCAGATGAAAAGCAAAAAGTAGCGGATGCCCTTGCCCGCGTTAAGAGCAAATCATCAGATGGCGATGAAAAATCAGCTGTAGCCGCTGCAATTGCCCGCGCCAAAGCAAAAAAACAGCAAGGTGAAGAGCTAGAGCCAGATAACAGTGAAGTAGCTAAAGAGCGTGCACTACGTAAAGAAAAAGCACGTAAATATAAAGAACAAAAAGCTGCCGAGGGCGAGTCATCACCAACACCTGATGATAAAAAGTCAGCCGTAGCTGCTGCTATTGCTCGCGCTAAAGCTAAAAAAGCGGCGCAAGCTGAGCAAAGTGCAGAGCCACAAAGCGATGAAGCTCCCGCCCCAGCTGATGATAAAAAAGCAGCAGTAGCTGCTGCTATTGCGCGTGCTAAAGCTAAAAAAGCGGCGCAAGCTGAGCAAAATGCTGAGCCACAAAGCGATGAAGCAACCGCCCCAGCTGATGATAAAAAAGCTGCGGTAGCTGCTGCTATTGCTCGCGCTAAAGCTAAAAAAGCGGCGCAAGCTGAGCAAAGTGCAGAGCCACAAAGCGATGAAGCTCCCGCCCCAGCTGATGATAAAAAAGCAGCAGTAGCTGCTGCTATTGCGCGTGCTAAAGCTAAAAAAGCGGCGCAAGCTGAGCAAAATGCAGAGCCACAAAGCAATGAAGCCCCCGCGCCCGCAGATGATAAAAAAGCAGCGGTAGCTGCTGCTATTGCGCGTGCTAAAGCTAAAAAAACCGCTAAAGCGGCTGCGCAAGCCCAGCAATCAGATGAACCAAGTGCTGCTGAGCAAACAGGTGAAGTTGAGCCTGAAAACTCACAAACACGCTCTCCTGCCGATGACAAAAAAGCGGCCGTAGCTGCTGCTATTGCCCGCGCTAAAGCTAAAAAAGCCGCTAAAGAAGCAGAGCAATCAGCAGCAAGTGAACACAGCACACCTGAACAAAGCAATGAGCCACAAACCAGCAGCGGCTCAGACTCTGAGCAAACGGCCTCTGAGCAAACTGCAGCAGAAAAGAAAAAAGCCGCCGTGGCCGCCGCAATAGCGCGCGCCAAAGCTAAAAAGTTACAAAAAGAAGGAAATGATCAGTCATGAAATTAACCATGGCCAGTTCGCCGCACAACCATAGCCATAAGTCGTTAACGCGATTAATGCTAACCGTAATTGCTGCGTGTATTCCTGGGCTAATAGCGCAAGTGGTATTTTTTGGGACTGGCGTACTTATTCAGTTAGTACTGGCACTTGTTGCTGTAAGCGTATTTGAAGCAGCCATTATGTTAATGCGTAAACGCCCTGTTTGGCCTGCATTGAGTGATGGTAGTGCTTGGCTTACTGGTGTGCTGTTAGCACTGAGTATTCCGCCGCTGGCGCCTTGGTGGGTCATTATTATTGGCTGTTTATTTGCCATTGTGATTGTAAAGCAACTTTATGGTGGGCTTGGCTTTAACTTATTTAACCCAGCAATGGCCGCATACGTACTACTTTTAGTCTCGTTTCCGGTGCAAATGACCGCTTGGTTACCCGTTACCGATTTACTTAATGCCCCAATTGGCTTTATTGACCAATTACGCCTTATATTTACTGATTTTACCGCTCTGGGCTTTAGTGTTGATCAAGTCCGTGCCGGCGTTGATGGTCTCACCATGGCCACCCCGCTTGATACAGTTAAAACCGATGTAGCACATGGTCTAACCGTTAGCGAAAGTATGCAAAAACCGATTTTTTCTCAATGGGCTGGGCTTGGTTGGCTATGGGTTAACCTAAGCTTTTTAGCCGGTGGTTTATACCTTTTAAAAGCTAAAATTATAAACTGGCATATTCCAGTAAGCTTTATAGGCTCACTAGCGCTGTGCAGTGCCATTGGCTATATTGCCGCGCCGGGTACCGAGCCGGGTATGGTCTTTCACTTATTAAGTGGCGCGACCATGATGGGCGCATTTTTTATCGCAACCGATCCTGTTTCGGCTGCAACTACCAATAAAGGGCGCTTAATTTATGGCGCATTAATTGGCTTGTTGGTGTATTTAATTCGCACCTTTGGTGGCTTCCCTGATGCGGTAGCCTTTAGTGTATTATTAATTAATATTGCTGTACCGCTGATTGATTACTACACCCAACCACGCACTTATGGCCACGGAGCAGTAAAATGATTATTTCATCAATGGCTAAAAATGGCGCGATATTAACAGCCTTTGCACTGATAACAACAGGCTTAGTTGCCTCAATTGATGCCTTTACCGCCGATAAAATTGCCGAGCAAGAACGCTTGCAACTAACCTCACAATTACAAGAGGTATTAAACCCAAGCAGCTACGATAATCAGCTCAATACAAATTGCGTAATTATGAGCGACGAACAACTTGGTCCTTACCCCGAGCAAGTTATTTACCGCGCTTATAAAAATCAGCAACCTGTTGCACTTGTAATAAGACACATAACACCTAGTGGTTACAGTGGCGATATTAACTTATTAACCTCCGTACTTGCTGATGGCACCATTGCCGGCGTTCGCACGACTAAGCACGAAGAAACGCCCGGCTTAGGCGATAAAGTAGAAGTTAAAAAGTCGCTATGGATCACTACATTTAACGATTTAACGGTTCAAAGTGAAGACGATGCCCGTTGGGCGGTAAAAAAGGATGGCGGCCAGTTTGACCAATTTACCGGTGCAACAATTACCCCTCGCGCCGTGGTAGGCTCGGTAAAAAATGCCGTATTATTTGCAAAAACTAACTTTGACGCCATTTTTAAACAGCCTAATGCTTGCCAAGAGGTAACACAATGAGTGAGTTAAAAACCTTATACAAAGAAGGCGTATGGGCTAACAACCCCGCGCTAGTCCAGCTACTCGGTTTATGCCCGCTTTTAGCTGTAACATCAACTGTAACCAACGCTCTTGGCCTAGGGTTAGCCACTTTATTAGTTTTAGTAGGCTCTAATATTACTGTTTCAGTTGTGCGTAATTGGGTGCCTAAAGACATTCGTATTCCGGTATTTGTAATGATTATTGCAGGCTTTGTGACCATAGTTCAACTACTTATGAATGCGTACACCTTTGGCTTGTATCAATCATTAGGCATATTTATTCCACTAATAGTAACTAACTGCGCCATTATTGGCCGTGCAGAGGCGTATGCCTCTAAAAACCCTGTGCACCTGTCTGCATTCGACGGCCTAATGATGGGCTTAGGCTTTATGGCCGTACTGTTAGTGCTAGGTGCAATGCGCGAACTGATAGGCCAAGGTACATTATTCGATGGAGCCGATTTGCTCCTAGGGCCATGGGCACAAAGCCTACGCTTGGAAATATTTAGTTTCGATAGCCAGTTTTTACTCGCTATTTTACCACCCGGCGCCTTTTTAGGGCTTGGGCTGCTAATAGCAGCAAAAAATGTTATTGACGCACAAATAAAATCAAAACAAGTAACGCCGCCAGAAGCCGAAAAAGGCCCACGCGCACGTGTTACTAGCTTAACTTAAGGGGAAAACGCATTAACGCTATTAGCTAATGCGTTTTAAGTTGCATGAATAAAGAAAAACGTCACCAAATACTCTCGCGCTTGCGCGAGCAAAACCCGCATCCAGAAACCGAGCTTGAATATTCAAGCCCATTTGAGCTACTAGTAGCTGTTACGCTCTCTGCACAAGCCACCGATGTAGGGGTAAATAAAGCCACCCGTAAATTATTTCCGGTTGCTAATACGCCACAAGCCATTTTAGATATTGGCCACGATGCGCTTCGCGATTATATAAAAACCATTGGGTTATTTAATTCAAAAGCCGCAAACGTGTACAAAATGTGCCAAATATTGGTTGATCAACATAACGGCATTGTTCCCGAGAACCGCGAAGCTCTAGAAGCCCTACCCGGTGTTGGCCGAAAAACCGCAAATGTAGTGCTCAACACAGCCTTCGGCTGGCCAACCATTGCCGTAGACACGCATATTTTTCGTGTTTCAAACCGCACCAAATTTGCGATGGGCAAAGATGTAGTCGCCGTTGAGCAAAAACTTGAAAAGGTTGTTCCTAAAGAATTTAAAGTAGACGTACACCACTGGTTAATACTACACGGGCGCTACACCTGCGTAGCACGTAAACCTAAATGCGGCAGCTGTATTATTGAAGACTTGTGTGAGTTTAAAGACAAAACTGATTAACTAGCAATGGGTTATGAAGTTTGTTATTAATAGTTTAATTAAAAAAGTGAGAAATGTTGCAACAGAATCCTATGTAATTAACTCACTACTAAATTAATTTAACAGAATAGTGTCACGCTAATGATCCGAAATTTCACTGTAATCCTTCTTATATACTTTGCAATATCTTCAATGGCTTATGCAGTCGAGGAAAATACACAAAATAAGAATATGAAAGTGTCTGAAGTTGCAGATAACATCGCAATTCAATACCAAGAAATGGGATGGTTTTCAGGAAATGTGCTGATAACGAAAGATGGTAAAGAGGTATTTTCATCTTCTTATGGTTTTCAGGATATTGAAAAAGAATTAAGGAACAGAACTCAAAGCCGCTTTAATCTTGGATCAATAATGAAAGACTTCACCAAAGTCCTAATTTTGAAACAAGTAGAAGCTGGAAAGCTCAAGTTAAGTGACAAACTCATTACGTTTGAGTTAGGCTTTAAACAGCTTCATGCTGAGAAAATTACAATTGAACATTTACTAAATCATAGAGCTGGATTTGCTGATATCTTTGTAGCTGAATATCGTGAGAATCAACTCGCGTTTGATACTCTAGACAAAAAACTAAAACTGTTAATAGACACCCCTCTCTTATTCGAACCTGATAGCGATTATAAATATTCAAACTACGGTTATGTAGTGTTGGGTGTCATTCTTGAAAAAGTTACAGGCCAATCATTCGAAAAGTTACTTGCAAACAATATTTTCAATCCAGCTGGCATGTCATCAACAACCTTCAAGCCTATGAACTATCATGAGCACCAGTCGATACGATATACCTATAAGTACAATAATACGTTGAAACGAGTTGGTGTTACAGAACATCCCAGCCCGGATGGTGGCATTGAGTCTACAGTTATAGATGTTCAACAGTTTTATCGTGCGCTCTTTTATACCGATAAACTACTAAAGAACTCTGACCATACAAATCGTAAGTCATTTGCAATGGATGGCTCCCATTGGGCCGCATACGGTGGAGGGTTGGGAGTGAGTGCTGCTGTTGAGGTTGATTTGGAAAATGGTTATGAAATTGTCGTCTTGGCCAATACCGATCACCTAATTGCAGAGCGTATTTCTGGCCGAATTTTGTCTTTTATTCAAAATGGTAAATATGAACCGATAAAGCAATTGGAAAAAAACTTTGCTTTCGAGTATTACCAAACAAATGGCCCAAAAGGGTTTGTTAAACACTTTAAGAGGACATACCGCGAGAACGGTTATAAGCAGTTTATTGGTCGAACAATCAATGAATTAGGCATGGAGTTGCTTAAGTCAGAATCATGGACAGCAGCATTTGATATGTTTAAGTATTTGATATCCCTTTTCCCTGATGCGCCGCAAGTATACGATAGCTTAGCATTTGCTTACTTATCAAAAGGAGACTTTGAAATGGCGAAAAGCACTTTCCGTAAGTCGTTAGCAATTAAATCCGATTTTAAAAGTGATTATGCAAGTGACAATTATGGTCATATTAAGCAACTGTAAGTACGTTTATCGCACAAAAATGACCGTCAATATGGGTATGCTGCGAGGCCATAGTTTAAAATAAAATCTATTTTCCTTATCTTTAGGCTGGCCAACCATTGCCGTAGACACGCATTTTTTTCGTGTTTCTAACCGCACCAAATTTGCAATGGGTAAAAATGTAGTTGCTGTTGAGCAAAAACTTGAAAAGGTCGTCCCTAAAGAATTTAAAGTAGACGTACACCACTGGTTAATACTACACGGGCGCTATACTTGCGTTGCCCGTAAGCCTAAATGCGGCAGCTGTATTATTGAAGACGTGTGTGATTTTAAAGAAAAAACGGACTAACCTCGAATAACTCTATTTTGGGTATTTTGAAAGTAAGACAGCTAATTATTTAGCTGTCTGTTGATTCTATACTATTTATAAATTGCGCCATATTTACTAAACGCTCACCGACAATAAATGCAATGGTGCGTTTAACCCAAGACGCTTTAATATTTGTGTAGTTTAGTTTAGCTAATACGCAGCTTGTAATTATTAAAAGTAGAAGCGATGACACGCTGTAAAACCAAACCATATGTTGCTCTAGGTGAGCATACAAGTCAATTTCAAATAGCACATCAAAGCCAATAAAAACATAAGCCATATAAAAAGGTGCAGACATAAGTAACAACTTAGTTAGTTGTAATTTATGTGAGCAAAGGCGGTAAACGTCTTTTTGTAGTTGGCTAATTGGCTTTGCATAATCAACGTTAGCAATATGCACTATTTGGCCGATATTACCTACAAGGCCAGCAATGGAAAATACACTCAGTATCAACGCAGATATTGAAGGCGCTGAAACACTAAAGTTATTTGCAATATACTGCCCCAATAAAACAATAATAAAAAAGAAGGCTGCGCTTTCAATAATACGTGCCCACTTCATAGCATTAAGCTCTTTCATTTGTTTATTCACTTTTGTTTCGCTCAGCAGTGATTGGTTTATTGTAATGGCCGATTCGTTAACACTATTTTGCTGCTGCCATGTGTTTTTAATGTTATCTAAATTCATATTAAGCCCCCTGTTTTTCAAATTGATTTTTTAGTGTTTCTTTAATGCGGCCAATTCGCGTAGCGACGTTGGTTTTACTTATGCCTAAACTCGTCGCTATGCTTTGATGGGGTTCGCCTTCTAAATACAACAATACTATGGCTTTATTTAACTTATCGAGCTTTGCTATAAATTCATAAAGCTGCTTAACCTCTTCGCTTTTATCATTGTGCGCTGAGAGGTCGGCTATGTGCACAATGCACTGCTCACTTTCATTGGCTTTATCTTCTCGTTTACTGTCTTTGCGGTAATATGAAATCGCCACATTCAGTGCTATTCGGTACATCCACGTAGAAAATTTATAGTCTTTGTCGTAATTATCATAAGCAAGCCACATGGTGGTGAGTATTTCTTGCGCTAAGTCTTGCCTGTCGTGTTGGTTTTGACAGTAAGAGTTTACAACTTTATAAATAATGCCTTTATGCTGCTCCATTGTTTGAGTAAACAGTGCTTTTTTATTGGTGTTCATTTACGCATAAATCCATCATCTAAATTAATCTCATCACGTAGTTGGCTCATCACAGTTTCATTGTGTTTAATTTCTAATGCACCTGTTTTTAAAAGTAATAAAGTGCGGCGCTTTGGCTAATGCAACATAGCCTGTACACATTTATATAAACATTTTAGCTGCACGATAGTACTCACATAATCGCCTTATCTAGTTATTCGCAGTATCGCTGAAATAATCACAACTATTTAAAAAATAATTATCTGAGGGAGTAATAAGCTAAGTAAAAGAGCAAAGCGAGGAGCTAGCTCTTTTTTCTGCTTTGCTATTAAAAGGGGACTCCTAGTTAAAAGATTTTTTTAATATAGCAATAGTTAATATTATTGTATCTCTGGTTATCAAATATGACTCAGGCTAAAGGTGGTAAAAAAACATACAACCTGCTATTAATAGTGAATAATAATTTAAGGAGGTTTCTGCGTTAGCGCTGTAAGAAACCACATAACTTCAAGGATGTATTTTGCAAAGTAATCATTCAAAATTTCAGCCAAATAAGTGGTCATTATTAAATTTAGCTGTTGTGCTTATACTGGCGGGTGCATTTTATTATTTGGGTCAATTTTCTGTATTTCATTCGATTCTTTTAAGCCTAATTTGTTTTATTTCATTTTTAACCTTATTAATTTTAAAGCGTTGGAAAGCATATATTAACTATTTAAAAGCAATAGGAGATGAGATAGAGCGAGACAGATTTCACTTAGGTGAACACATAGTATCGATGGTTCCTTACATGAACTTACAAATAACAGTTCATGCACGTATGGATGAATCAGCTTTATTAATCAAAAAAGCAAATTGTTATATTTCGATTAATTTAAAAGATATTTGCTCATTTGAGCCAACTGAATATTTCGGACGGCCAATCGCGAAAGTAATTTTGGCCGATAATAAAAACTTAACTCCTGCACTCTATGTACCTTGGTCTGAAGAAATGGCGCTAACTCAAAGTAAAGCTCATGGGTAAACGCCTTTGTTTGCTTATCATGCCATAAAGGTATTAAGCGTTACACTCTAAGGCGATACTAAGATTTATAGCGGTTTAACTCTGATACTAAGTGCGTACTTTTAAATACCACCAAATTAATGGCGCGAGTATTACTATTTCAATACCCACATTTAGCCACTGTTTTGCTACCGAGCCATCTAACATAATGCCAATAAGCCTTGCAATTAATAGTCCTACGAGTAACGATGACAGTGTTGCCGCTATGCTAGCTTGCCAAGGTACAAGCTGATGATGAAATTGCAGCAATAAGCCAAAACCAATAAATAACCCCCACCAAATTCTGCGCTCTACGGCCTTAAAAATATCATTCGGAACTGGCTTGTTGCTTATCAGCTCAGGATTGGCAGCTAACACTATGCCAAAAATAATGAATACCGCACCAACAACCCTAAAAATGACTGTATTATCCATGATCAATCCCTCAGGCTGGTTGTTTGATCAACTGTTTGAACAATCGATTGCTCAACAAGCTCCTGAGGTAACTCCTTTGCTTGGCTCCACTGCTTTGGCGATTGCCCATACATACGTTTAAATTCTCGGCTAAATTGTGATGAGCTAACATAGCCTACCGACATGGCCGCCGAACTTACGTTCATACCCGCTGCAATTTTCATCGCGGCGGTATTTAAGCGCATAGATTTCACAAATTGAATCGGCGACATACTGGTCGCATCCTTAAATTTTCGATGCAAAACAGCCCTACTTACGCCAATTTTTGCAGCCATATCGTCTATGGTTATGCTCTCATCTAATCGAGATGCCAAATAATCAATTGAGCGTGCTATGTCGTTTCCTACGCCAAAGGCTTGGTGCACACTACTACCTGCCTGTCCGTTTAATATGGCGTAATATAATTCTCGCAGTCGCCCTTCGCCTAAAACCGCAATATCTACAGGGTTGCCTACAAGTTGCAGCAATCGTAGTAATGAATCGGTAAATGAGTCATCCCATGCTGCGAGTGTAAGCCCTTGCGTTTTGGGGCCTGATGCGTGTTTTTTTACACCTTGTGCAGCCATGGTAATAGATAATTCGGTCATCACTTTTGTATCTAGCGATACAATAACGCCTAGCAAGGGGGTCTCAGGTGAAGCCGTGGGTGTACCCGCTTCTACCGGCATAGACATAGGGCAGCACATATAATTATTTTCATCGTATATAAAATGCTTACCATCGAGTATGGCTTCTTTAGCGCCACTGACTATAGCAACAATACACGGCTCGTATACCGCAGGTGCACAGCGCATAGCATGCGTTACTTTAAACAACTGAACACCTTTAATACCCGTTTCTATTAGCCCTTGGGTATAATTTTCATCGTTGTTTACATCGTTAAAAGACAGGCTATTTTGTATAAGTTGCTTAATGTGGTGTTTGCTCATTCACCCATATCTTTTAAATATAGAATAATTCTAATCTAGCACCGTAAATACACATTCTCAATGCAGCGATACAAATAGGCATATTTTAAAGAGGATATCGCCTAGTTACACCTGGTGGCGAGAGTTATATTACCTAACAAGCACTTTAGAGCAATACGCATAACCCTGTACTGCATATTTATACTTAACTATTGATAGGAATTTAACTAATGAGCGCAACTAACCCATTTGGCCCTTCTGGCTGGACTCCCGACCAACTCAGTTCTTTAGTTGGTAAATGCTATCTAATAACGGGAGCAAATACAGGCGCAGGCTTTGAAGCAACCCGACTATTACTCGCTAAAGGCGCAAAAGTAGTTATGCTCAATCGTAACCCTTTAAAATCAGATGAAGCTATTGCTAAGTTAAAACAGGAGTTTGGCAATAGTACCGATGTGAGCTTTATAAAAATGGACCTAGCAGAGCTTGCATCAGTACGCCATGCAGCCAACGAGGTATTACAAACTGTGCCACACATAGATGCACTTATTTGTAACGGCGCTATTGCGCAGGTCGCGACTCAGCAATTTACTAAAGACGGCTTTGAAAGTCAGTTAGGGGTTAACCACTATGGGCACTTTTTACTGTGTGGTTTACTTTTTAACAAAATAGAGCAATCAAACGGACGTATTGTCGTAGTGGCCAGTGAAGGTTACAAAATGGGGCTTAAAACGATTCAATTTGATGACATGAATTGG
Source organism: Pseudoalteromonas sp. 2CM41L (assembly GCF_023161905.1). NCBI lineage: Bacteria > Pseudomonadati > Pseudomonadota > Gammaproteobacteria > Alteromonadales > Pseudoalteromonadaceae > Pseudoalteromonas > Pseudoalteromonas sp. 2CM41L. Next base: position 367,716 of record NZ_JALNTN010000002.1, on the reverse strand, counting down.
AATAAAAACTACCACCCAAATAAGACCTACTGCCACAGTAAACTTGCACAAATGATGTTTGCTTATGAGCTGCAAAATAAAATAGCCGCCGCCAATAAAAATGTGCAGGTGTTTGTGTGTCACCCAGGTGCAGCTAATACCTCTCTTATTGGCGATAATGTTAACTTTGCAACCCGATTTACCTGGTCACTAATAGTAAAAATGGGCTTAGCGCAATCGGCAGAGCAAGGTGCATACCCTGAGGTTATGTGTGCCACCGAGCATAACCTAAAACAACGTGCGTATTATGGCCCATCAGGAAGATGGAATTGGAGCGGCCCCGTAGGAACATGCAAACTTGAGCCGTTTGCTTTAGATCAGCCTGTACTTAGCAAATTATGGGCGGTTACTGAGCAGCACACTGCTTTTAAATGGACAATATAATTACTAATAGCGAACGTGTGTAGGGTGTAAAAGTAATGAAAAAACCATTAGTAATCGGACTAATACTTTTACTTTTCCTAACCGGCTGTAAAAGTACCAATAATCCTCCCTGTGCAGTATAAACCTAATGATGAGCTGGTAGTACTTGCCCATGGATTAGGCAGAAGCGATTGGGCAATGCCATATTTTGCCCAGCAGCTTAAACGTGCACATTATAAAGTATGCAGCCTAAATTACGCCTCTTTAGGGCAAAGTGTTGAGGCTGTATTTACTCAAACAACCACACAAATTAATGCCTGTATTGCTAATGCGAGTAAAGTACATTTTGTAGGCCACTCCCTAGGTGGCTTAGTTATTAGAGCCTACTTGCAAAATAACCCTCGGGTATTTAATGATAATACACTTGGAAATGTCGTGTTAATTGGTACGCCTAACAAAGGCAGCGAATTAGCTAATCATTTAAATGGTTCATGGTTAATGCATATAGCCGGCGGTGTAAGCCAATCTTTAATTACAGGCAGTAAGAGTTTGGGCAACACCATAAATGAGCTGGACATTAATTTAGGCGTAATAGCCGGTACTAAAGCATCCACCCTGACACAGCATTATTTTAAAGGTAAAAACGATGGCTTGGTGTCTGTAGAATCAGCCAAACTGAGGGCGTGTTGATTTTTGCGGATTGAAATTTGTTCAATCTAGGGGCGATTAAATCGCGGCGCGAGGTTTGTAACCTAGTGGGCTCGATAACTGCTCCTGCGTTATTCTAATGACTTACATCCCTGTAAGAATAAGTAAAAACCAAGTAAAGCTTCCGCGCCCTGCTCACGCCCCTTACCTACATCCATGTAGGCAACAAAGAGTTTATCGCCCCTAGGCAGAACCCAAAGGGCAGCGCATGTTTGGCATTTATGCAGCGTTATCGCCTATTTATGGGGAATAACCACACTTCACAGGCTCTGCCTTGCCTAAAAACCAAACACACTGCTGCAAATTCAACCATCAAATACCAACACGCCCTACTAATATGCGTGATTTTATTACCCTTGATGTAAGCCACACGGGAATGCGCTACAACCAACAAGTAATACAACACACACTTTATTTTTTGCAAACAGGTGCATTTTTCCCCCCAACACAAAGAACCACGGCCCATTATTAACCACCTAACTGCGGCTAATTTTAGGTAAAAAAAAAGCAAGCCATGTGGCTTGCTTTTTAGTGCCCGTTCAAAGGCTACACACTCTCAACATACTTTTTAAAAACGGTAACTTGCACCCAGTGTAATACGACGGTCAGTTAAACCTTGGAAACACAATAGTGCGCTTTCGTTTACACATGATTGGCTAATTTCAGATTCAGTAATATTTACTGCCTCTAAGCCAATATTAAGTTGCTCGTTCACATCGTAACTAATACTTGCATTAAGCTGGCCACGGTCTTCTTGTACCACTGGGAAACCCCAAGGGAAGCTAGACGTACTACCAAAGTCATTTGAACGATACCCTTCACGCCACGTGTAACGCATACGTGCTGATAGGCCAAATTTTTCGTAGTACAGCGTAAAGTTATACGCGTTTTCAGAAAGGTTAAGTAAGCCTTGAATTTCACTTACTTCAATACCTGGCGTACCGGTGGTTGCTGCAAATACATTACTTGCTCTTGAGGTTGCTGAATTTTCGGTTTCACCACCTGAGAACTCTTGAATTGTATAGTTAGCTAATACACCAAAGCCAGATGCCCACCCTAGGTCTTTTTCAAAGCCTGATAGGTCATACTGAAAGGCAAACTCAATCCCTTTTTGGGTAGTTTCACCACTATCGTTTACTTTTGTTTCTGTACCAACACATACGCCACGGCCATTCTCAGGGCCAAATACGTTTATATCTGCAATGGGGTTAAATATACCGCCACCTTCACATGGGTCTGTTAAGTCGCGATACCCTGTTACAGGGTCTTCAACTGGCGAGGTTAACTGATTTACGTGTAAGTCTTTACGTGTTTTATGAAAAATACCTACGCTAAATACACTTGCCTCTGCAAAATACCACTCTGCCGATAAATCGTAAGACAGTACTTCTTCAGGTTTCAGTGCTGGGTTACCAAATTCCACTTCGTCATTTGGACTTGTGCTGTAGGTAATAGACGTTGATAGGTCGTTATAATCAGGGCGACGAATATCTTTACCTACACCAAAGCGCACAAGTACATCTTCTGATACATCAGCGACAAGGTTTAAACGAGGTAAAATAAAGTCATAGTCAGATTCATTGGTAATACGCGTTACCAGTTCATTACCACTACCATCTTGAGTAACTGAGTTGCCCGTAGACTCTACGTCTGTTTGAATGTAACGCACACCAATGTTACCGCGCACCATTTCGTACTCAAAGTTAGCTTGTGCATATAGCGCATGGGTGGTTTCTTCTATATCAAAAAAACCTGCAGAACTTGAAGTAGGTGCATTTAATGTTTTGCTTGAACCGTGCGCAGTCATCGCTGCTTGTAATGTGGCAAGTACCGCATCAGGGTCTGAGGCCACAAGCTCAGGATCAATAAGTAAAAAGTCGCCTATGTATAACGAGCGGCCATCAGCTTCGTTAAAGTTATCTGGGCCTGCCACTAATAAGTCGGCAAATAAATCACCCGACGGGCTATCAGCCATGGTTCTTAAACCAATGCTTGAAGTAATTTCGTTTTGTTTGCTTTGTGATTTACTGTAGCGGTAACCAAAATCAATAGAGGTTACAATTGAGTCTGTGTAATAGGTTGAATCAATACGGAACGCATCTTCAGAGTTTTCAACGGTATCTTGACCAATATTTACATCACGTAGCACTACATTTGCAGGGTCTAGTAGTTGTTCAACCGTTGGTGCGTACTCTGCCCCCTCTGCAATACCAAATGCCAATGCGCCACCTGATAAGTCATACTCAAACGGCACACTATTATCATTACCGCCACCAGCATCTAATGGCACATTAGGGTTAATAAAGTTAAGCGTTGTATTAAAGCTAGGCGTAGTTGTATCTGAAGATGACGAAGCAATTTCAGCACTAACAAACCACTTATCGCCTTGCCATTCGCCACCGAGTCTAAAAATATTACTGTCGGTAACACGCGAGTTTGTATCACTTGAAAAACGAAGGTTAGGATCGTCATCATCGTTTTCTAAATTAACCGGAATGACACCGCGTAAGGCCGCTTGAATAGACCCAAGGTTGGTACCGCCAAGTGAGCCTAAGTTTACGGTTTCAAATTCATCAGGAACCGAAATATCATTAAGCGCACTTACACCAGAAGCCTGTACACGAGAACTTTCTTGGCGACGTTCTTGATCGTTAACCACAGCATCAAAATAAAACTTTGTGTTGTCGTTTGGCGCCCATTCAATGGTACCTACAAAGTTTTTAGTTTCGTATTCGTAGTTATCGTAATCTTGTACAAAAAATTGAATCGGTAAAAAGTCAAAAGACTGAGCGCTGGCTACACCGCTATCTGCAGTGATAATGTTATCTCTATCTGCACGTGGGCGAAACGCCGTTACATCTTGCTCTGCGTAACTGCCGCTCACTAACACACCAAATTTACCGTAATCACCTTCCCAGTTATCAGCAAAAGTTCCCGAAAAACGTGGTTGCAAACCGCTATCAGTGCTTAAGCTACTGTGCTCACCTTGCACTCTAATAGTGGCTAGCTGCTCACCTAAATGCAGTGGGCGAATCGTTTTAAGGTTAATAGTACCGCCTACAGAGCCCTCTATTGTTTTCGCTTCAGGCGACTTTATTACCTCTAAGCTTGAAATAATTGACGCTGATACATCTTCAAAGCTAATACCACTTCGACCAGAGCTTGAGCCCACCGTTGATACACCGTTAATTTCGGTACGGTTAGCATCAGTACCACGAATTTGTACACCTGTGCCTACACCCGCTTGGCGTGTAATTTGAATACCCGTTACGTTTTCTAATACTTCAGCGAGGTTTTGATCGGGTAATTTACCAATATCTTCTGACTGAATAATTTCAACTAGGCTATCTGCAGAGCGTTTTTCAGCAAGTGCATTAGTAAGTGATTGACGAATGCCAGATACTTCGATGATCTCTACATCATCTTCTGCAATTGGCTTGGCTTCCTGTGCGTGTGTGGACAAAGAAAGGTTTAATGCTGTGGCAGATATAACTGCTAGCGTAATTTTTGATAACTTGTGATTCATAGTTTTTCCTGTGTGTGTCAGTGCTATGTGTAACTCGCTATATATTTTTTATTAAACGCCTTACCATTTATCTAAATGGTTAACTTAATATTTACAGCAAAAGCACCAAAGGTCAACCTATTGGTAAACCATTTTTTGTAAAAAAAGCAAAAACAGTCATTACCAATAAAAGCCAATTCGGCATGACAAAAATACTTTTATTACTGACCATAATATAACCACTTGTATTTAATGTGCTTTTAAATCTCAATCAAGGTTAAATAACACACAAAAATAGATTAAAACCTCCTCAATCTCCTCGATATATTTTTTTTATATATACAGCGTTATTTTTATATTTAGCCGCTTTTACCGAATTAATTGGTCAACCAAGATAAAGATAGTAGACTTTTGGCTAACTAATTCGCTGCCAATAACGCAGCGTTACTAACACTGAGTTTAGTAATGCTGCGCTTTAGGTAAAAAGGTTTAGCCAAGATTTAGTTAAGAAAGTGCGCCGCGATTCAAAAAGCTTAGGTTTAATAGCCCACACACATACAAAAAAACCCAATTAGCGGCATACGCTAATTGGGCTTTAAAGTGGGGATCACTGGTTATTGTGTTATAGCTTAAAGCTCATTCCTAAGAATAAACGTGGGCCGTAATCGTTTACTTCACCTAGGTTATCTTCCACAAAGAAGTCTTGTGACTTAGGTGCGCTAAACAAGTTAATGGCTTCAGCTTTAACTCTAAAGTGCTCGTTAATTTTATACGATGCACGCATTTCCCATACACCTACGGCATCAACATAACGTAAGCGGGTACCATTACTGGTATATGGTTGGAAGTATTCACTACGGTATTTATAAATAATGGCCGTATCAAAGTCACCAATTTGGTAATACAGTTGGCTGCTAAATACATGCTCTGAGAACCCCGGCACCGAACCAGGTTCAATAATACCGGCAGTTAATTGAGTAGTATTGCCATCTAGGTCGGTAACGTATGTATCGCCATATAAGCTATCTTCAAACTCAAAGTCAGTATCTGCAAAGTTATAGCCAAATTTTACACCAATACCATTATCCCAACGGTACGAGAACGATGCTTCTAAACCCAGTATATCGCTATCATTATCGGTTGTTACCGAATTTGTCACTGGTAATGATACCGTTTCACCGCCAACCACATAGTCTTCAATTACAGTTTGTTGCTGGAAGCCACCTTGGAACTGTTTGTAGTATAGGCTTAGTGCTAAAATAGAATCTTCATTAGGGTACCATTCAAAGGCTAAGTCGTAGTTCCATGACATTAATGGTTGAGTATCAGGGTTACCTGAACCATCTACGGTTAATAAGTCAGAAAGCGATAGCGCAACAGATTGATCGTCTGTTACAAAGTCGCGATCATAGCCTAAATCAGATGGGTCAGCACGTGACATACCACGGTAAATACCCGCACGCAGTAAAATATCTTCACTGTAATCAACTACTAAGTTAAAGCTTGGTAAGTATTTGGTATAGCCACCGCCGCTTTCGGTTCTTTCTAGTGAATCCCCTACATCGAGGGTTACAGCGCCTGTAGTTTCATCTACATCTACAGTGTAATTTGTTCTAAAGCCTACCGAGGTTACATCAGTATCAACTATACGTAGGCCGAAGTTACCACGAATAAACTTACCAAATACTTCGGTGTCGTAGTTTGCCATTAAGTACACTGAGGCGGTTTTTTCAGTAACATCTATGGTACCGGCATTTTCGTACTCAACATCAGGGTAACCAAATTCACCTGTATAGTCAGCGTCTGTAGCCGCTACGGCTTGAGAGAAACACACGTTATCGTAGGTCGCCCACGAAGAACCTGTTCCAGAGCTTATTACATTACCGCTACTATCTACATTTGTTACTAAGTTGCCATCCGATACGCTAGATAAAAAATCAGATTCTGGGAAGTCAATTTGACAGCCTTGAAGTATCTCTAATGCTGAGTCATCGCCTATCGTGTACTCAGTACGAGACCCATTACCTTGGCTACCACCAAACTGTATAAAGCTTAGCTCTGAGGCTCTAATACCCCCTTCAATACTGGTAAATATATCGCCCTCTAACGCGTAGTCAAAATCAATACGCGCCGATTTAACTACGTTTTCGCGAACATTTTCACGGTCTAAACGTGTACGTAAGCTATCTGTAAAGTTAGAAATATCAGTTACATCAAAGTCCGTTAACGTGAAGTGAGGAATTTCATCGCCCATATCCCAGCTAAACAAATTACGGTCTGCGGTTCTACCACGGTTAGAAATTTGTAGCTCTTCACGCTCAGTTTTTGAATACGCTAAATCAAGATTTACAGTAAGGCGGTCGGTTACCGTGTGCTCAATATTAATACCATAACCTTGGTAGTTTTCTTCACGTGAGAATTGCTCGCCCGCCGATTCAATACGTTCTTCACCTTCCCAATGTAAAATTCCGCCTACATCGTTAGTAACAAGCGTTGGGCCTGTTAAACCAGGTGTTGCGCGTTTTTGTAAAAAAATTAAATCGTGGCGTGCTTCTCTTTGTGTTCTGTCAGAGATTTGTGCATCAAAGTTAACATCCCACTCAGACGACGGCTGGTATTGCATTGCAATAAATACTGCATCACGCTCATCTGAGGTTTCATTTTGACGATAGCTGCGGCTACTGCCTGTCCATGCGTATGGAGTGCCATCGCTTTCGGCTTTGCCTGTTTCTGGGTCGATGTTTGTTTGATAACCTTGATTGTTACTGCCACTTACTTGGTCTTCACAATCACCTGCGCTGCTTCTGTAAAAGCCTTCATTCGTATTAGTTGGGTCATTTAAACATGCCCAAAGTGAAGAGCCCGATGGACTTGAGCTTCTGTATTCGGCCTCTGGTTGGCTAATATCTTGGCGCTGCACACCAAAAGACACACCCACCGCTTGGCCATCGGCAAACTCAAATTGGTCAACATAACTAAACGTACCACGATAGCCTGTATCACTTTGCAGTGAGTTTTCTACATTACTTTCATCTGGATTGTAATTTAGTTTAACTTCGCCTTGTACGCGTTGCTTGCCGTAATCTAGCGGGGCAATCGTTTCAAGTGCAATCACACCGGCTACGCCACCTTCAATCATTGAAGCATCTTGGGTTTTGTAAATAGCGACCTTTTTTACAAGCTCTGATGGAAACTGCGAAAAGTTAACCGAGCGGTCACCACTACCATTGGTAGCTTCACGGCCATTAATATGGGTTGCGCTTAAAAATGGGCCTAAACCACGAATGGTGATTTCGGTAGCGCCCCCGTTTTCACGGTGAGATGCGGCACCGGTAATCGACTCAAGCGCTTCACCAATTGACAGCGCGGGTAAATCACCAATATCTTCTGCAGATAAACCATCGACAACCGTTGTTGCCTCACGCTTAATTGCAATTTGATCTTGTATGGTTCTACGAGTACCTGTAACGCTGATGATTTCTACATCTTGCTCTACTTCAGTCACTTTTTCTTGGGCTTCTTGCTGAGCAAAAGCATTAAATGACAATGAACCTGCCATACCCGCAAGTAAACTAGCTCTAATTAACTTAGCAGCAGGTGAAAGTGCAAAATGATTACAAACAGAGCTGTTTGTAGAATTTTGACGTCTTCGATCCATTTTTAACGACATGCCGCGTTCTCCTTTATCATTGTGTGTGTTGTGCGTAGTTTGCTATTTTTATAAATATTAGTAATGTGCAGTGTGGGCTTATTCATCTTGTGCCACCCACGTAGAACCTGCACCTACATCAGTGCTTTGGATGTAGTATAAGTTTCTTGCACCTGCTAAGGCTTGTGCTCCATTTGAGTCAGTCTCAAGCAGCGTACTTGTAGCAGTGACAAACTCTGGGATTTCTTTACCATTTGCTTCTGGGTTTTGGTCAATAGCGCCATCGGTGTCGTATTCACCATTGCCATTTAAGTTTCTAATATCAACCCATAGGTCGCTCGCATCGCCCGACTCATAACTGTCACTAAAGCCAAAGCTGTTAGAGAACAGTGATTCAGTATGGTTAATTAGGTCACAGTCGTATTCAAAAGAGTGATCGCTCGACAGCTCGTTAGGGTAAAAGAAACCATAAACAAGCGCGCTGCTTTCAATGGTGTCTTCATCAGTTTGATCGCCCACCCCATTAGCATTTAAATTACCGTTGAAGTTAATTTCAAACGCATTTTTAGTTAAACCATACAGTACAGGTGCATTTTCTGCGGTAAGCTCATCACAATCTCCAACAGGTGCCTTTGAACCTATTTCTGTACTAAATACAAATGGTTGCTGTGAGTTAAGTACCGTATTGTTTGTCACATTAAGGGTAAAGTCGCCTGCGCCATCAAGCACAGCTTGGTTACCTCCATTTGGCACCCCGCCATCAGCTTGTGAAAATGGGTTAGCGGTAAATACAATACCACCGGCTTCTTTATTACCAGAACGAATACCAGCGATGTAGTTATTGCTAACAGTGTGGCCTAAAGGCGTAACTAGCACGCCGGCAGGACGATCGCTTGAACTTGCAATATCAGTGGTACGAATAATAATGTTGTCTGATACCGTATTAAATCCACCATCTTCAAGCGAAATACCGCCATTAGGATTTAAAATAGTATTGCCTTTAATCGTCGCGCCAGAGGTTTGTACGCGCATTAAACGTCGGCCTGTAACAAAGTTTTCTACTCGGTTATATTGAATAGTAAAGTTTGCATCATCAGCAGAGCCTGTACCTGTTGTACTCCCTGCGTTAATTAAGTGCAGGCTAGAGTTACCAAAATTTGGGTTGCTGCTGGTACCTGTGAAAAGGTTATATTGAATAACGTGGTTAGTGCTCGATGAAGACATTTTTATCACCGAACCATTTTCTGCTTTATCGCGGTTGGCAAAGGTATTACGCTCAACCATTGCGGCGTCGCCTTTAAGCATTAACCAATGGTAGGTAGAGTTATTTAACGTCTCTGCTTCACCATCGATAGTATTTTGTGTAAATGTGAAGTTGTCACCCTCAGAATAAATAACGGCATCTTCTTCGGTTTCACAAAAGCCACCCGATTTAGTATCAATATTTTTAAATGTAAGGCCTTCAATACCCGCGCCATCAACCCCACTGGCTACATGAATACAAAGCTCGCCACTAATTACCGGGCTTTGTCCTTCAACAGCTTTAAGTGTTGCTGCGCTGGTTAGCATAATGGCATCAAGATCGGCATATACACCGGTATTTAAACCAAGCACATCGCCATCACCAAGCCCTGCATTAATAGCACCTAATAGCGCATCTGCATCGCTTATCACTTGCGTGTACACTACTGTATCGGCGGCACCGGTAATTGTGCTTGAAAAGCCATCGTTATCGGTATAACTCGCAGTGACCGATATAATCGCGCCAGCTTGATTAGTTGGCGTAAATGTTTTGCTGTTGGTATCTGCAATTGCAACGCCATCAGCAAGCCAAGTGTAAGTAACGTTTTGCTCATCTACCCCATTGTTATCGCTAATTTCAGCGGTTAATTCGCTAGTCACTAAATATGGCGTAGCCCCTGAAATGGTGATACTACCCGCTTCATCTACAGCCTCTGCAGAAACAGCAATGGTTGCCTCAGAAAGGTTGTCTTCGGTAAAACCGTGATCGTCCGTGTAGGTAACCTGCACGGTAATAAATTGCCCTAATAATGACTCATCTACAACGTAAGTGCTTTGCGTGGCACCACTAATTGCAACCTCATCAGCAAACCATTGGTAAGTAATTGTGCCGCTTGCGCCATCTTCATCTGTTATTTCGGCTATAAGTGTATTACCCACCGTAGGTGTGCCAACAATAGCCACCGACCCTTCTGAATTTGCACGCTCTACTGGCGCTGTGGCAGTTGATGTAGCTGACTCTGCAAAGCCTCTGCTATCTTCAAATGCTGCATTTACGGTTATAACTTTACCTAGTTGCGATTCGGTAATAGTGTAGGTTGCTAAGGTTTCATCGGCAATTTCAACATCATCTGCAAACCATGTATATGCTACAAGCGCCGGATCAAAACCATTTTCATCCGCTACATTAGCACTTAGTTCATTACCTATAATTGCATCACCGTTAATTTCTACCGTGGCCGCAAAAGGAATAGCTGACACTTCATCGGTGGGCTCACTTAAATGTGACTCATTAACACCGCTGTCATCTGTATAAAGTGCTTGTGCTGTAATTGCAAAACCAATTTGCTCATCTGTTAATGTAAAAGTTGCGTCATTAGCGCCACTTATAACTTGTCCGTCGGCGTACCAGTAGTAGCTTACTTCGCCAGAAATACCATCGGCATCATTTACGCTGGTCGACAATGTTTCGCCCGTTAACGCTGTACCTGATAGAGCAATAGAGCCCAATGTGTTGTTATTATTATTTGAATCCGTGTCACAACCTATAATGGCAGCTGCAACAGCACATAATGCAAAATGTTTTAATTTCATCATGGCTCTATTCTCCTTAATTGTGTGGTTTAGTATTTAGCAGGTGTTATGTGTGATTTACCAAATACCCAGTGTGTTATTACCAAATTATTTTATTTTTACGCTTCATTGTTAACCAACTTGGTAATATAAGCATAATAAAAACACTTTTACCACTATATTCGTTCAAAATTCATCATATTTTATTAACTGAAAGTTAACTTATGTCTATGCCTAATAACGCAGCGTTATTACCAATATTAATTTCACGAATAGATAAACAAGCAACCTTTATGAACAATTGGTTTTACCGAAAGAATTACGCTGTATTAATACGTAGCGCGATAAGCACATTAAGAATGGAGGGTGGGGATACAGGTGTGAAGCTTTAGCTGTAATAGCCTATAGATATGAATTTTTGGTGTGTATATAAAATAGCGTAGCCACTGCGTTTAACTCACTATTAGTCAGCAGCGGCATACGTTTTATTTAAAAGGCGTAAGAGCACAATAACCGCCCTTTTGTACTGAGGCCTTAGTCAGATTTAATAAACCGTAGAATTAAAGTAAGTCACAGGTTCACTAGAGCCTAAAATAACAGGCACACGCTGATGCAGCTCATCGGGCTGAATATCTAAAATACGCATGCCTTTAGAGGTGGCTATACCGCCTGCGTTTTCAGTGAGCATTGCCAGTGGGTTAGCTTCGTAAAGTAAGCGTATTTTACCGTTTTCATTACCCGCGCGCGTATCTTGCGGGTACATAAATACCCCGCCACGGCATAAAACTCGGTGCACATCACCAACCATGGCTGCATTATAGCGAATTGAGCTTTTAGCAAATTCTTCTGATGTATACAGTAATTTATCAAAGTAAACTTGTGTTGCTTCATCCCAGTATCGGTAATTTGCCATATTAACCGAGAACTCACGGCTTTTACTCGGTACTGCAAGCTCTGGTTTTGTAAGCAAAAAGCCACCGTGGGTTAAATCGTGTGTATAACAGCGGGTTGGCCCACCAGTACTCATTACTAGTAACGACGATGGCCCATACAGCACGTAGCCTGCACAAACCTGATTAGTACCGGGTTGATTAAATTGCTCATCACTATCGTAGGGCACATCTGCTTTTGCAGGGTAAATGGTAAAAATAGTGCCTATTTGCCCGTTAACATCAATGTTTGATGACCCATCAAGGGGATCAAATGCCACGATATATTTACCATCAGGGTGGGCGCCTACTGCATTATCTTCCTCTTCAGATGCCACTGTTTTTACAAGATCATCATCAATTAAGGTATCTTTTAACAGTTGATTGGCAATGACATCTAACTTTTTTTGCACCTCGCCCTGGATATTTTCGTTAAGGGTAGAGCCTAAAACACCCGCAAGCTCACCTTGGCTTACTCTAAACGCTATTTCTTTTGTGGTTGCTAATAGCGTGCGAATTAACATGATAAGGTCGGTTTCAACCCCATCTTGCTTTAATACTTTATTCAGTCTTTTCATGCGCTATACCTGTTCACACAATTAAGGTCGTCAAAACATTGGATCAGGCGAGCCACCATATGCTGCTCCGACTGACGTAACCACACACGTGGATCATAGTATTTTTTATTGGGTTTATCTTCGCCATCAGGGTTACCAATTTGACCTTGCAAGTAGCCTTGTTTTTCTTGGTAGTAGTTTAATACCCCGTTCCAACTCGCCCATTGGGTGTCGGTATCAATGTTCATTTTTACCACCCCGTAGGTTAGCGACTCAGCAATTTTACTGTGCTCAGAGCCACTCCCACCGTGAAATACAAAATTAATAGCGTTATGCTCTAAATTAAATTTTTCAGCTACATAGGCTTGCGAGTCGCGTAATATGGTAGGTGTTAATACCACATTGCCAGGCTTGTATACGCCGTGGACGTTACCAAACGAAGCAGCAATGATAAAATTAGGGCTTATTTTACTAAGTCGCTCATAGGCGTAGGCTACATCCTCTGGTTGAGTGTAAAGCGCAGAGCTGTCGAGGTGTGAGTTATCAACCCCGTCTTCTTCTCCGCCGGTACACCCTAGCTCTATTTCAAGTGTCATGCCTATTTTTGCCATGCGCGCTAAATAACGCTCACAAATTTCTATATTTTCTTCCAGTGGCTCTTCTGACAAGTCAATCATGTGCGATGAAAAAAGCGGCTTACCTGTTTGCGCAAAATACTTTTCGCCTTCATCTAATAAACCATCAATCCAAGGCAGTAGTTTTTTTGCTGCGTGATCTGTGTGCAGCATGACAGCAACGCCATAGTGCTTCGCCACGTTATGCACATACTGTGCAGCACTTATTGCCCCAACAACGGCAGATTGCTGGCCCTCTAGTGCTAAACCTTTACCACAAAAAAACTGCGCTCCCCCATTAGATAGTTGAATAATGACCGGCGACTTCATTTTTTTTGCGGCCTCTAAGGTGGCATTAATTGACGATGTGCTCACCACGTTTACAGCAGGCAATGCATACTGATGCGTTCGTGCGTGTTTATACACTTCGCTTACTTCATCGCCAACAACAACGCCTGGTGTAATGGTTGGGGCTAAATAATTCATTTTTTGCTCCTTGCTATTTTAAAGCCTCGATACAAGAGTCTGTAATGGCTTGCCAATTACCCTGCGTTACCCATTCTTTTTTAGCAACCCAGGTACCGCCTACTGCAAATACATTGTTTAACGACAAGTAATCCATTTTATTTTTTTCGCTTACACCGCCAGTCGGACAAAAGCTCACTGCACGAAATACAGATGAGACAGCAGAGACAAACGGCGCACCACCAGCAAGTGAAGCAGGAAAGAGTTTTTGCTCTTCAAAACCATACTCAAGTGCCATTAATATATCGCCGGTATTTGATACACCTGGCAATACTGGCACGTTACACTTAACCAGCTCACTTAATAGTGTAGGCGATACAGCGGGAGTGACTATAAAATCTGAGCCTGCTTCTAGCGCTTGCTTTAAAATTGTTTCGTTAATAACGGTGCCTGCGCCCACTTTTAGCTGTGGAACCTGTTCTTTTATGGCTTTAAGTGCATCAATTGATGCATCTGTTCTAAGAACAACTTCTACCAAAGTTAGGCCTGCCTCTGCCATTGCTTTAGCAATGTTTACACCTTGCTCTGGCGTGTCTGCTTGAATTATAGGTAGCAGAGTTTGCTCTGCCATTAGTTCAGAAAAGCGAGTCATGCGTTATTTCCCTTATTTTTAAATAATCGTGCTACTTAGTGTTATAAATTGAGTAAATTAGCCAGTTAGAGACCTGATTTGGCCATGGCTTGTTGAAAAACATCTTTTGGTGCAATAGCACCGGGTTGCTGAATAACAGCGCCGGCAGCCTGCGCGCCCAGCTTAACCGCTTCGCTAATTGGGCGCCCATCTAAGCGCGCTCCTAAATACACGCCGTTAAAGGCATCGCCTGCGGAGGTTGTATCAACAACGTTTTTAACCGGCGTAATACTGTGGCTTTGCACTGTATTAGCCTCTTTTGTAATGACTGAATCGGGGCCGTTTTTTACTATAATTTCGTTAATGTTGTACGGAGCCAAATAATCAATTACCGCTTCTACACTTTGCACGTTGTAAAGCGTTTCTAAGTCTTCAACGCCGGGTAACGTAATATCGGCTAAGCTAAATGCACTATGGTATTGCGCTTTAGTTTGCTCAACGTTATCCCAAAGTCGCGCACGGTAATTTGGGTCAAATACTATTTTTACACCCGCGGCTTTAAGTTGCTTCACTATGTCCCAAAACTGCGCTCTTGCTTGCTCTTCTATTACGGCTAAAGAAATACCCGAAAAGAAAAACATATCACCCGATGACAGCTGCTTAACGAGCTCAGGGCTGATAAATTCAACCACCTTTTTGGCTGCTGAATCATCACGCCAGTAAATAAAACTGCGCTCACCTTGCTCGTCCGTTTCTATGTAATACATACCTGGGACTTTACTGCTATGAGCAAATACATAGTCTGTATTTAATTGCTCACTTGCAAAACGCTCACGCATTTTTTTACTTAAGTTATCTTCCCCTAAAGCGGTAATAACTGAGGTGGTGATTTGTGGGAAACAACGCTTTAAGTAAACTGCCGAATTGTATACGTCACCTGCAAATGACTGATGCAATGTAGAGGGAACAGTCGCTCTTAACTCAATCATGCACTCGCCAATAAAGTAAATATTTTTCATTATTATCACTTACCTTAGGTAGTAAATGGCTGTGAGAAACACAGCCTTTGCCAACAAATTAGTTAGGCTTTTTCAATGGTTCAATTTTTGGAATTAAAATCCATACAGCTGCCATCGCAATAATCGCTAAAGACGCGCCTATCACAAACGCCGGTGTATAATTACCGTCCGCTGTTAAAATAGGTACCAATGACGTAAGGCCTACAGCACCTAATTTAGCGGCCATTCCAGAGAAGCCCGACAACGTACCTACCGCTTTTTTACCCAGTAAGTCGCTTGGTAAGGTTTGCACGTTACCAATGGCGGTTTGAAAACCAAATAAAATAACAGCCATAATAAGTACCGCAATTACCGGCTCGCCTGGGTTTGCCATTGCAAGCAGCGCCGGCAACATAATTAGACACCCTAATGTGATGGTCAGCTTACGCGTTTTATCGGTATTCCAGCCTGCTTTAAGGCGGTTTTGGGCAAGTAAGCCACCAAACCAAGCACCAAACATAGCGCCTACATACGGAACCCAGCCATAAATACCAATCGATTTAACATCCATGCCATACACTTCGTTTAAGTAAATTGGTATCCAAAAAACAAATAACCACCAAATAGGGTCGATAGCTGCAGAGGCTATAATTACGCCCCAGCTTTGCTTACGAGAGAGTAACTCGCCTGTAGACGGGTTATATTCTTCTTCGTCATCGCTTGTTACATCGCCGTTATCATCAACGCGTCTTTGTCCGGTAAGAATGTACTCACGCTCTTCTTCACTTATCCAAGGGTGAGAGCCTGGAGGCGCTTTTACCAATATAATCCAAGGAACTAACCATAAAAAACCTAAGGCACCAACAAATACAAACACCATTTGCCAGCTAAAGTACACGGTTAAATAAGCAATAAGCGGGATAGCAATAATGCCACCAATGGCTGCGCCAGAATTAAATATACCTTGCGCTAAAGCACGCTCTTTAGTTGGGAACCACTCGGCATTACCTTTAGCTGCACCGGGCCAGTTACCAGCTTCGGCTACACCTAAAATTGCACGGAAAATACTTAAACTAAGCACCCCTTGTGCAAAAGCATGGGCAACAGTGGCTAATGACCACACACCAATTGAAAGCACAAAACCTAAACGCGTGCCAACCCAGTCAAAAATTTTGCCAAAAATAGCTTGGCCAAATGCATAAGCAAATACGAATACTATAGAAATATTAGCGTAAATTTGTTTACGCTCTAAAGCAGATTCATCAGGGAACATTTCTTCCACAATATCTGGCCATAAAACGCTAAGCGCTTGACGGTCTATGTAGTTAATAATGGTAGCAAGTGCAATTAGCACTATAACCCACCAGCGTAAGCCTTGAATTTTCATAGGTTATTCCTCAAGAAAGTCTTCGCGAGCTGGGCTAAAGGTATCAATCAGTATACCGCCAGTTGGGCACGTTGCACCGTGATCAGCAAAAGGAGGAATAAAACAGCTATCACCCGCTTTTAAGATTTTAGTTACGCCATCAATGTTAAAGTGAAACTCACCCTCAACCACATACGTTACTTGCGAGTGCCTGTGCGCATGGTTATAACCAATAGCCCCTTCTGAGAACCAAATTTTCACGGCCATTAGCTCTTCGTTATAGCCAAGCATTTGGCGTTTTAAGCCATTACCTAAATCTTCAATCTCGGTTTCGTTACCAAATGAAAAGTGTGCACTTTGCTTTTGCATCCTGTTTACTCCTGATTATTCTTCATCGCATAAACGCCAAGGCGGCCATTTAAGGTGAATGCTTTATTTTGATATGTGAATGTGTGTTTAGCTGCTTTATCGGCTTTGTTGATAGCAACCAAATAGGTATTATTTTTTACTTTAACTTCAATTAGGTCTAAGTGCTCTTGTGCGCCATACTTAAGTGACGATACACGGCTAACAGCCTCTAGGGTATATTCTTTACTTGGGTTGTATTCACCGTGAGGCTCAAGTACTGAAATAAATTTATGCTGTTTTTTACCTTCTACACGGCGAATGTAGCCATTTTCGTTACTAAGATTAAAGTGTGGATCGTTTGCCCCTATTTGCGTAAATAAGAAAGACTCATCCCCTTTCACTAGGCTAGTTTGTGTATAAAAACGGCCGTTGTCGTTTAACCACGTTACCTTTGCTAGGCCTTCATCTGGTTGTGCCTGTGCTTTTAACCATAAATGTTGATAGCCATTTTTATCACCCAGCGCAGCTAAGCTTTTGGTGTTACCAAGTAACTCAAAGCTGGTATCAATTAATTGGCCTTTGTAATGCAGTGGTAAATCAATTTTATGGGAGGTATCTGCAGTCACATTAAAAATATCAACTGCAAGCGTGCTTTCAAGCATAGGTAAATTAATTAACGCTAACGTGCGTTCAAGCTCAACACCTTTGTAAGCGGTGCTTATTTGCCCACTTGACACCGTTCCGTATTGGTTTGTTTCAAAGAAATTAAGCCTAGGATGATTGTTATTACCCACTTTAACATTTGCATTAAAATGCGAGGTTTCATCAATCACAACCGTATTGTGTGCCACGGTATGTTTTGCGTAAGTTTCGTTTTCTGGTAGGTAACGGCCGCCGTATTTAGCCTCAACATTTAAAAAACGTGCAGCGCCATAATCAGACACAATTTCATTGCCATGATCGTAAAACTGCCAAGTTAATTTATCAAAATGTCCATGCCCTAAACCCTGTGCGGCAGGTTTAAATAAAAGTGCTTGGTCGCCACCAGTTTGCGTACGCATTACTACCAACGCCCCTTGCTCGCCATCGTTACCATCGCCAAATGCTACCGATTTAAATACATAAGGAGTTTGCTTATTTTTATCCAGCGCTTGAGCCACTTTTAGGCCATCGCCAGAGAGTATTATTTGATTTTGCTTTTTAGCTATATCTAAGTAACCAGTATCGTGTGTTAAACCATAAGCGGCTGTTACACCGTGTACCAGCTCTATTGTGTCTATACCTTTACTTTTAATTGCATCGTTTATCGGGAAAAACAAACCGTTATAGCTTAGCTGAATAGTGGTATCAATGGCTTTAAGTAATATGCCATCGCGATATTCAAAAATGTCTCGCTGCGGTTCGTTGTTTTCAATTGCTTTAGCAAAGGTAACAAACGGAAGTAGTGCAAAGCGTTGATAATAAGGACCTTCGTTGTAATAGCCCTGTGGCGAAAACAGCATGTCTAGCTGCTTAATAAAGCCACCCTCGCCCGATTTATCTAAATCGTAAAGAGACTTTTCGACCCACTCAGATTCATCTAATACATACCCTGCCATGCCTACACCGGCTGTAGCCCACGTACCATGGTTATGTACTTTGTTAAAGGTTGATGGCTGGCCTTGTGATAAAAATAACGATACTGGGCGCAGTAAGTCATTTTCAATGGTTTTAATATTAGCGGCGCTTAACGCATCATGCACTAAATCGTATGCTTGAATGGTATAAACCAGCCACATGGCCTCATTAAGGCTTTGCCAAAATAGTTTACCTGGGTTTTGCGACTTAACTTTGCGCTTAGGGTGTACATCAAGTGTTGGGTATAATTTGGCATACTCAAGCAACATATCACGTACGTAATGAGCGTATTTATCCTCTTGGCTTAGCTGATAAATAACACCGGCGTTATACATAAGCTGATAATTTTTTTTGTGTCGTTCGTGGGTATAGCCTCCCCCACCGTCTTTTGGTACAGGCACTGTTATAGGGCTTTTAATTTGCTCATCCACTTGTGCCTTAAGCGCTGCAAATGCGTTGGCAAACTTGCCCTGTTCGTTGTTGCTAATTGCTTGGCGCATTTGCTGTACATCATCATTGGTTATTACCAAATTTGGATGCGCTGCGTAGGCGTTTATCGATAAAACTAAGGCACTTACAGTAACACCCAGCGTTTTAAATAATGACTTATTTTGGGTTAAATTCATCATTGTTAGTTCACCTTATTTAAAACGTTGTTATTTTTAATCGTTGCCGTGTGTGGGCCCGCTACACGTAACTCTTTTACGCTTGGCGCTTGAGTTGCATCAAAGGTGTTATCTGTAATGGCTGTTATTGGCTCACCAACCGTGTGCTCAATTTTAATCGGTGCCGATTTTTCAAATACGTTGCTTGCAATATTTGTGACTTGTACACCGTGCGCATACACACTCGCTTGCGCCTTGTTGCGCTTACCTAAACCTACTTTAGTTAGGGTGTTATTGGTCATTAATAAATGCGGACCAAAGGTGCTTTCATCACTTCCACCTCGGTATAACTTAACGACTCCACCGGCTACCTCATTAAAGGTATTGCTTTTAAGTGTTACATACTCTGCGTTATAAATACCTAAGTCTTCTATTTCGGTATTGAGACGTAAAATATCGCCAGTCACATTTTTAAAGGTGTTATTTACTAACGTGATTTCATCTGCCATCGCCCCTTTACCCGTTACAAAAAAGTGAAATGAGTGATTAATATTAAGATTAGTTAATTGTGAGTTGTATATTTCAAAGCGGTAGTTATCAACCATGCCCCACTTTTTAGTACGTACCACACTATTATTAATGGCATCAGGTGCGTTTTCACCCGAGATAACTAAACCATCTAGCTTTAAGCTACCGCCATCATGAATTTCGAATAAGGTGGAGCGTTGGTAGGTCAGCTTAGCTTTGCCAGTATGTTTAGCCTTAAGGGTAAGCACTTTTGTTATTTTAACGAGTTTAGAAACATCGTATTGACCATCTGCAAGCTCTAATACATCACCCGTTTGGGCTGCATTGATTGCGTTAAGTAAGGCATCTGCAGTTGCTTTAACCTGGTGAGTTTTACCCGTATCAAATGCTACAACTTGCTCTGTTTTTGGATACCAACTAACGCCGGTATCGGCCTTTTTTAGCACCTTTAAACCGCGTTTAGCACCTGCACTAATTTTGCTTGATTCAGGATACAGTAAACCGTTACTAGCTCTGGTTAGTGTTACATTTTGCTGTTTAACACCGTAATTTAACTCTTTTAATACCTGGGTATTAGCTACATTTTCACTAAATTTAATACCGCTTACATCATCAAAGGTTGTAAAAGGCTGCTCGCCATTTTGATTAATAATAAGGTTATTTTTCATTACGCTATTAATTGGTGCAGCGCTACGCTCGCTATCGCTACCTGCGCCAAGTTGTATATGACGCACATTTACATAGGTATTGTTTTCAATTGTCGCGTTTTCTACCTGATGGTAGCGATTTATTGGTGAGTTAGGTACGCCGTTCATAACCGTAAAACCACTGCCAAAACGGTAGCCTGTTAAACCTTCTAAGTAGTTATTTTTTACTGTTTGGTTTTTATTAATGATGCGAATGCCACCTGTGTGATCTACACCGTTACCAAAAAAAACGTTCTCTTGAATAATATTGCCATTACCATGGCGCAGCGTTAGTGTGCCGCGAGATTCAAAAAACACATTATTGCGGATTTGGTTTTTCCCTGATTTAACCGAGATTATTTCTACTTCGCCGTTAGTACGTTCAAAGTAGTTGTTTTCAACTACGGTAAATGAATCACTTAATGAATAGTGGCTAGTACCAATGCGTAGTGTTTCACCGCCGTTAGATCCAAAAGTAGGACGATAGCCAAAGAAGTTATGATCAATTTGATGGTGGTTTTGTCGGCTTTGCTCACTATTAAGCCTTACTGCAACCGTAACGCCTTTGTTACGTTTACCTACTAAGTGGCTGTGATCAAAACGATTGTGTTTACCATATAGAGCCACCCAATAGTCTGATTCTCGTTTATCGGGGTTATTGTAGTTATCGATAACAACTTGTGTTACGCGGGAGTGAGTAGCAAGCTCATCTTTATTTTTACGAAATTCAATAACGGCTGAGCTAGGCGTATAACCATTTTTAAATACAAGCCCTGACACTTCTAAATATGAACCCGCCAGTCTTAAATTAGATTGCCCTGATAAAATAACGTTACCCTTGGTTTGCGCTGTAAGCTTTATAGGGGCGTTTTTGGTTCCTTGGCCTTGTAATAAAATTTCGAAATTAGACCACGTACCGTCTTTGAGAGTTATTTTATCGCCGGCAACGAGTTTGTCAGAGATTTCTTGAAAAGCTTGTTTAGTGTCTACAAAATAATCTTTGGCTGCCAATTGTGTGGATGTGCACCCAATAAGAACTAGGCTAAGCTTTATTATATTAATTAAACGCATAGATAACTCTTTTTCAGTGTGACCGGAAGTAATGCCTTATCAATAGTAATGCTGCACTCATTGCACAAAGCAGGTTAAATCTAGCCAATTGATGTTGTGTGTGTTTTGGTGCTTTAACTACGTTAAAGCACCCAATGTTGTTGGTATTACTTTTCTAGAGTTTTAAAGTAATCAAAAATTTCTGGTACGTTGCCTTGCCCCATACCTGCATCAAATGCCGCTTGTAAGTTAGCAGATGACCCTTCAGCAATTTTTGATTCAGTCCCAAGGTCTGAAACCATTTGTAGGAAGTAACCTAAATCTTTGTTTGCATTGGCAATTGAAAAACCAAGGTCGCTTACATTGTCTACCGCGTAGTTTTTACAAAATTGCATAAATGGAGAGCTAGAAGGCCCTGTCGACATAATGTCAAATAGTTGCTGGCGGTCTACACCGGCTTTGTCTGCTACAGCAAACGCTTGTGACATAGCACATACTGTGGTCATACCCATAAAGTTATTGATTAACTTAGTTGTATGCCCTGCGCCTAGCTCACCTAGGTGAAATACGTTTTCGCCTTGATCTTCAAGTACAGGTTTAACTTTATTGAAGGTGTCAATATCGCCCGCTGCCATAATATTTAATAGGCCGTCTTTAGCATGGGCTGGAGTACGCCCTAGTGGTGCGTCAATCATGCCTGCGCCTTTAGCGGCTAGATCAGCACCAATTTTTTTAGTAGATGAAGGAATTGATGTACCAAAATCAATTAATACCGCGCCTTCTTTAATACCCGCTAAAATGCCATCTTCTGCGTACACAATTTTTTCAACAACTGCTGATGTTGTTAAACAAAACATAATTATGTCTGCACCTTGTGCAAGCTCTTTTGCAGTGCTTGCTGTTTTTGCACCTCTGCTAACGCATGCAGCAACCGCATCTTTGTTTAAATCCATAACAATAAGCTCATAGCCTTTGTTCTGTAAGTTTTCGGCCATATTGCCGCCCATTAAGCCAAGGCCGATAAAACCGATTACTGGTTTAGACATGAATAACTCCTAAATATGATGGCGCGTGCTTTTATGAGTACGAGTAATGATTTACCCCATAAATAGGTACGCTGTGTCGTTTAATTCAATTTGCTAAAGTAACCCTGAGCATGTTCATTTGAATAGGTAACCCGCCGCGTTATTACCATTTGAGCGAATAAAAACAGAGTGATTACACGCTGTATATTATTGACCGGTTACGTATTTATTTCGTTATGCTTAGCATTGCTTTGATTATTTATTAATACCTTGGAGAAGCTAAAACCAATCAACTTACCAATTGGTATGTAAAAACTGTATTACCATACACCAATCTTGTCAACCAATAAGTTAACTTTGTAAACCAAGGTAATTTACAATTCATTTCAAATTAACAAAATAACAATAATAAACAATTAGTTATAGGCAGTATGGAAATCAAATTAATTCAACGCACTTTTCCCTTCTTTGGTTAGAGCTTAATAAAAAATAGGTTGACCAATAAGTGCAACAACTTTATAAACTCGTATAAATAGCGTGGCTATAATTACATTGTGCACTAACCCATTGTTGGTAATACCACTAATTTAGTGTGCTAATATTATGGCAATGCGTGGTTGTAAATGCCTAGCCTTGCCCACATTTAGCTTAAATTGCCCGAACTCAGGTTAAGAAGTTTACTTACGTATTAAATCGTACTGATATTTTAATTTATTTCACAAGCCGAGGTTTTCAGTGAAGGCAAAGCCACTTGCGCGGCAATAACTGGGCTTATTGCACGTAAATTTGACGCAATGAGTGCGCAAATAGCTGGTTAATATAAACTTATTGTTCAAAGTTGAGGTAAAATAAGCCTCTCGGTATATGGCAGGCTCTGGCCTATGCAATGCGGTTATGAATACCCCATAAAGACGCTATGCTCCACACCTATTTAAATTTAAACTCACAGAGGTAACCTAAATGCGTTTATTACACACAATGTTGCGTGTAGCCGACTTAGAAAAGTCACTTTCTTTTTATACACAGATTTTAGGAATGAAAGAATTACGCCGTTCTGACAACGAAGAGTACCGTTATACATTAGCTTTTGTAGGGTATGGTGAAGAGGATAGTAATACTGTATTAGAGCTTACTTATAATTGGGATGAAAATAGCTACGATCTTGGTAATGCATATGGCCATATAGCTATTGAATTTGACGATATATACAAGGCATGTGACGACATAAAGGCCGCTGGTGGAAACGTCAGTCGAGAACCGGGGCCAGTAAAAGGCGGCACAACAGAAATTGCTTTTGTGAAAGACCCTGATGGCTATTCAATTGAGCTTATTCAGAAAAAGAAAAACAAAGCTCACTAGGGAATAAAATTTATCAAAAAGGTGCCTAGTCGCACCTTTACCTTAGTTGGCTATCTTTACTTGCTCGGCGGTTTACGCCAGCAACGCCTTTGCCTTTAGCCTCAAGCTCGCTTTGACACGCCACACAGTGCCTAACACCTGGCAGCGCTAACCTGCGTGCCTGTGGTATTTCACAATCACACTCATCACAGAATTCAGCACTCGCGCCTGAGATTAAATTTTGCCTTGCATATTGCACTGCATCGTTAACACTTGCATCGATTTGATCTTGAATTGCGCCATCACGCGCCCAACCACTTGCCATAATTAACTCCTAATAATAAGAAATTAAGCTAAAAGGTTAGCAGCACAGCGCTTTATAAATGCTGAATATTTTGTACTGGCTTTATTGAGTAAGCTATTTAAAGGATGAATAAATATGGTTAAGAGTAATTTGAAATTTAGTTGTGCTATCCATTTTATCTACACATGCAGTTATAAATATGTATTTTTAACGCAGACAGCAAAAAATTTATCACTGTAAATGAATAATTATTATTGCGGATCGGTCTTGAAAGCCTAAGAAGTTATACGTAGGTGATTATTAATTAAATAGATAGGTTTATAGATATTGAAGAAAATTAAAAGTGTAAAACTAAAATTTTAACGGATAAACGGTAGAAATTAATGCGCTGGATAGCGCAGAGGAAGTTATAGCTTTATACACTACTAAAATAGTAAGTGGCGTCCCCAAGGGGATTCGAACCCCTGTTACCGCCGTGAAAGGGCGGTGTCCTAGGCCTCTAGAC